>JAPCJV010000370.1 GCA_027886785.1 Nitrososphaerota archaeon
GATCCATTACTTTGACCTCGCAATCTGGTATTTCGGAATGCCGGAGAGGGTTTTCGGTATTACCGACTCGATTTCTGCATGGAATGATGGCAGGGTGTCGTCGGCGGTGGTAACTTTGGAATATGCAAACGGTCTGAAAGTCCTCATCGAAGATAGTTTGAATGGAGTCGCCGGTCAAAACATAGCGACAGCAAGCGGAGAAGGGGCAATGATTGGAATGATGTATTCCGGCGTTGAAAGTCCGGAGGAAACAGCCTGGATCAGGATAAGGGAAAAAGAAGGAGGTTACAGGGCGGAGATGCTGAAAACTCCTGAGGAGGTCGATGGAGTTACACTGCTGCTCGAGGACTTTGTATCCAAATGGAGAAAGGAAGAAAAACCTCCAGTTTCACTTTCCGATGGATTTAGGGCACTTTCTGTCGACTTGGCAGCGATCTCTGCCGTCCAATCTGGAGAACCGAAGGTAGTTAGAGCACTTTAGGATCGCTCGGACCAATCTACAACAACCGACATGTACTCGTCCTTCTTGTTTAGCAGCCCTTCGTAGGACTTTTTCATTTCCTCAGGAGCTACTAAGTGGCTCAAGAGTTCTTTGAGTTTGAGCTTGCCTCGCGGGAAGAGATCTAAAAGGTAGGCCACGTCGCGAATATACGGATGGGGCGAGCTGTCTCCCGGTGGGGATACCAGATCTCTTTCAAGGGCTCCCCTGACTGTTAGCCACTTGAGATGTATTTGCCGAAGCAGCTGAGTGACGTCGGCCTCGTAAGACGAAAAAGGCGTGCCTAGCAAAATCAACTGACCCTGGTGCCGGAGCAATCCCACGTTTTCCATGATTAGCCTGCTCTGACCGGTGGCTTCAACCAGTGTGTCCAGCCCTCTTTCATCCGTGAACTGAGAAACTTTTTCTTTCGTTTCGGATGGGTCATAAGCCCCCCGCGAGTACGCGATCTTATTTGCAATCGAACGCCTGAAACCTACCGGATCAAAAGCAATCACGTCTCCGCCAGCAAGGGTGAAAAGCTGGGCCGCAATTTGCCCGACGATTCCCAGACCGATGATCGCAATTTTGTCGCCTAGTTCGATCTTGCTCAATCTGACGCTGCCGCTGAGAACAATCGCCGCAAACCGCACAAGAGAGACTTCGGGTAAAAGAAGTTCTTGAGAGATTTTTGCATAGTGCGAGTACCCGCTGTACAGTTTGTCATATGTGGAGTGATGCGCGTGGTGAAATACAAAATCACCCGGCATGAGATCGACCTCCGAACCCGCAGCTATTACCTCACCCAACCCGGCATAGCCCGGGACGTGCGGGTAATTACACCAAGAATTAGGCGCGTACACACTGGGATTGTTGCCGGTGTATATAGAAAGTTCAGTCCCTGCGCTTATCGCAGTATATTTGTTCTTGACAAGAAATTCCGAGCTTCCCACATCAGAATCGATGGAATATTTTTCCACTTCGAGGTCATTCGGCCCCTTGATAACAATGCGACTACCTTGCAGCATTTGAAAATCTTGGAAAAACTCGAAGACCATCAATTTATGTGATGAGGTGTCATTGTCCCCAGATTACTACAGATTGCAACTTCTTTAGTAAGACCCAACCTATCCGAACATGCAAGATCCAAATTGATGAAAGCGATCATTGGCCAAGAGTTCGTGGATACGGAAAAGCGGATTCAGGTAATTGAGCCCGCGACGGGGAACGTGCTCGACGAAATTCCCAACTTGAGCTTGGATCAGGTGAGGCAGGCCATTGACATTGCTTACACCACTCTCTCAAAAGTGCAGAGCCTCACGGTTGCCGCGCGTAGTGCTCTTCTCCGCAAGGTCGCAGAAATGATCCGATCAAAAATCTGCGCGGTTCTCTGGATCTATCCCCTCGAACTTTTTAGAGGTCTCCCCAGGGC
>JAPCJV010000371.1 GCA_027886785.1 Nitrososphaerota archaeon
TCCGGCGTGTCGCCCACGCAGGCAAATAAATTCTCATAATTAATGTCGTTTTTGAGACTCCCGAAAACTGCAGTCGCCATGAAGCTGTCTCCGTAGGCGATTGCGTACTCGGAAAACATGTGAGACACTTCAGTGACATACACTACAGCAGGAAGCTCGGGAGAGTCGTCCTCGAACAAATGATTCGGTAAGGTACCAAGAAACGCGTGACCCGGTTCGACGACGGTCCCGCCATTCAAGGCCGTCAATTCCAAATTCGCTACACAGTTTCTCCCACAGGCGTTAACCTGCTCGACATCAACGCCTAATTCTTTCTCCATTCTCCCGGCCACCTGCATCATTTCCTTGAAGGGAGCTGAAAGAGAATGAGTCTTTGTTATCAGAGAAAAGTCGGTTGCCGGATAGGAAGTGACCCCCGCGACTTTTAGATTTTCCATTTCCTGAAGCTTCTTCGCAAAGCTGATTGCGTCGTCGCCGCTGAATCCAGCGGCGGTTGCAAGTCTTTCAAGTCGCGGATCAGCGATGACTTTCACCAGGACTTTTTGTTTTGTATTAAGGTCAACAGCTATTTTGGAAACCCTCTTCGCCTTTTCCACTGAGTAAATCGTCATGAACTCGGGATGGATTTCTTTCATTACCCATTCAAGATCCGAGTTCGGAATCTGCCCGAAATGTCCTACGTGTGCAATGGGAATTCCGTACCGGTGAAGGACCTTGATTTCTTCTATATCGTACCCTAAGGCTTCTTTCATTCCAGCATTAATGATGGTCTGAATTACGAGTGGATTTCTGCCGAATTCTTTCGAACAGATGTAGCTTTTCAGTCCCACCCGATCGGTTTCTGTCTTCAGCGCTCTTGCATTTCGAGCAATGGTATCTAGATCGAGAACATAAGTATCCGGAGGAATTTGTCCTGACTGGTGTAGTTGCCCTGCGATCTTTATGAGGGCTGGGTTTTTTCGAATTGTCTTGGTTATTAGATCCATGAGTATAATCTCTTTTTTTAACCGGGAGTTCTAAGAGACTCTCTGAGTTTTGCAGTTTCGGAGAGATTTATTTTGGCATTATCTTCTGCAAGAACAACCCCGTAATTGGCTCGTGCTTTTTCGACCGAGACATAGCCTAGAAGAACATCTTTCAAAACTTTCTTCGCGTCGCGATCAAACGGATTTCCATAACCGCCGCCTCCGCCCGTCCTAAACGAAATGACAGTTCCTTTTTCGAGCGCCATGTGAGTTCCCTTGAAGTTTTTTCGTGGATTGGATCCCTCGGGGTTGAAAACTACTTCATTAGTTCTGCCCTCCTTTCCCCCGAGTACTCCCCAGGGCGGAGAGTAACGAGTCCTCTCGTAGCAGAACGTAATCCGGCACGGATATTGCATTTTGTAATCCCTTCTCACTCCTAGTCCGCCTCTATTCCTACCCGGTCCTCCAGAATCCTCCAACAGCTCCCAGCGCATCACTTGTATGGGATAATTTGCTTCGAGCATTTCTGTCATGGGATAGGAGACATTTCCCTCGCAGGCCGCGTAAGCCGTAATTCCATCAGCGTGGGGCAATCCACCCCACCCGCCTTGGAGCGTATCCACCAAGATGTAAAATCGATTTTTCGAGAGGTCGTCGCCGTAAATGAAATCAATGACATCCGAGCCAAAGGTTCCCCCAAGGGTTCTCTCAGGTAAAACTGGAGATAGCACTCGAAACAAAAGATCGA
>JAPCJV010000372.1 GCA_027886785.1 Nitrososphaerota archaeon
ACAGCTCAACGTACTCCTCGTGGATTCGAGCTGAGTGGATCCAAAAGGTTCGTAAACAACGTTGATCGAGCGGACTATCTCATCGTCTTTGCGAGAACCAATCCGGTGGAAAAGTCAGGAAAGAAATCGGCGGGGATTTCGATGTTCTTAGTACCAGCTAACAATTCTAAAATCAAAAAAAGAAAACTCGAGAAGTTGGGATTTGATTTTCTTAACAATTTTGACATCGAATTTCAGGGATTGCACGTAGCTGAAAAAGACTTGGTGGGCGAAATAGACAGGGGATGGTACAATGCGGTGGAGAGTTTCAATCTAGATCGCGTAGCCACAGCGGCATCTTTGATAGGGACGGGCAAACTGGCCGTGGCGGGGGCGGCGGAATACTCCAAGAAACGGGTCGTTTTCGGAAAACCCATCGGGGCAAACCAGGGTATCCAGTTTCCCCTGGCAGACGCGATGTCCCAACTGATCGCGGCAGAAGCTCTGATGTTGAAAGCATGTTCGCTTGAAGGGAAGGGCCAGTCCTTCATTGATGCTACGAATTTAGCGCTTTTGCAGGCCACGGGCGCGGCTAGCTATGCCACAGATAGAGCCCTCCAGACCTTCGGGGCCCATGGTTACTACCGAGAGTTCGATGTCGAACGCTACTGGCGAGATGTACGACTGCACAAAGTCCACCCCATTTCAGAAGAGTTGTTATTATCGGTGATCGCTGAGCGATCTCTGGGACTGCCGAAATCCTTCTAGTTCCGAACTTTTCCCTTTATCACAATCTACTTCGATAGGATCTCCGGGAAGGAAAAAATTCGTTGTCATTTCGGTCGCTTTCTCTGGAAATCATATCTTGCGAAAAGTGTCCGAGGCTCGTCGCGTTTAGGGAAAAAATATCCAGAGAAAGAAGAAAGCAATTTGCCGACTTTGATTATTGGGGCAAACCCGTTCCCGGGTACGGCGATCCTGCGGCAGAATTGGTAGTCGTCGGTTTGGCCCCCGCCGCACACGGAGGTAATAGAACTGGAAGGATCTTCACGGGAGACAGCAGTGCGCGATTCCTAGTAAGACACCTGTTTGAGGCGGGGTTTGCAAACCAGCCGACTTCGGAAACAAAAGATGACGGACTGGTCTATCAAAATTGTTACCTCATAGCAGTGGCGCGATGCGTACCTCCTGGCGATAAGCCAACTCGACAAGAGATCGAAAACTGCTCAAGCTATTTTGAAAGAGAACTTACGTTGCTGAAAAATAAGAAAGCCATCCTAGCTCTGGGAAAAGTGGCTTTCGAGGGCATTGTTCGTTTCTACAAGAAGTATTACGGAGTCCAGGAAAAACTCACTTTCCGTCACGGAGAGAAATACGTGCTGCAAGGTGATTTCCCTGTTCTGTTTGCTTCTTATCATACCAGTCCAAGGAACACTAATACTGGAAAGCTCACGAGCGAAATGTTCCGGTCCGTCTTGACGGAGATCAACACCTTTCTCGCTCGTTCGTAACTATTCGGGATCTCGGTTTTTTTTCGCGAGCGAGTCTCTATCCGTTTAAATTCCCTCGATTCATTCCTCGATTGGAAAAGTGATTTTGACAAATGCAAGCAACTTCTGATGTATCAAATTTCCAAGACATCTTGTACGAAAAAAAAGATTCAACGGTGGTGTTGTATCTGAACAGGCCGGAGAAGCGCAATGCAATGACCTACAACATGG
>JAPCJV010000373.1 GCA_027886785.1 Nitrososphaerota archaeon
AAAGGTCGCATGGAGGATATTTCTCCGGAATCTAATCTTTTTATCAGCTCAGCTAGCTTTTCTTTTCGGGGCCGAGCCTTAACGAGCCAGATCGCCATTTGGATCGTCGAGACGATTCTTCTGTTTAAGAAAGTATTGCTCTTTTCTAATCCAGCGAATCTCAGTTCTCCTCTTCGTATATTCCAGCATGTATGCTAGTCTACTCCGGGCAACACGCTGATTATGACCAGAGCAACCAGAGCATCCCACTTTCATCACAAAATTGAATTTATCCACCCTAATCTATTACCTCAGCGCTATCAGTTCTATTGCCGTCATCTTGGGAGCGATATTCCGTCGTTTTTCAGTTAAGGCAGAATGCGAAATTGATTCAGTTGACGATCCATGAAAACCGATCGAGCATCGCTTTTGTACTTCTCGAAAAGATTACTGACGAGAGTTTCGCCCTCCGCCGCAAGAAGATGCATGACGTGATCAAAAATGCAAGGGGAGGCTAATTGGGTAGGTTTTGACGATTCGCCGGATGATTTTGAAGCAAGGAATTTTGCATACATCTACGAATTGATTGGGCAGCTTACGAAGGACAACATCGTGGATCTGAGGACTATTCTAAATGCACTTCAGTACCGGGTCGTAACCGACTGGGACGCGTTCTCCCCGCTTTCGAAGCACTTGATGGGAAGATTCAAACTGACCGTGAATCCGTGGGGAAGCTTTGAATGGCTCGCGGACGAAACCAGAAAACACATGATGATGAAGGAACAGAAATAATTTTCAGCCTTAGACGTTGTCTGTCATCATGATGCATTTCTTTCCGCGATTTTCGACAAATCCGCGATCGCGGGTTTCAAAGTCCACGTTTGCAGCCTCGCAAGCTCGATCTGTCGAGGTGCGCTGAATCCCTCCGGATTCGTGCCGGTCTGGGCCCAGTCCTTTCTGGCACCCTCGTCCGTGACATATTTTCCGACCTCAAAGTTCCCTCTGACTACTGGTACACGGGCCCTGAGTTCTTTTCCCCGCGCAATACTGCCGTAAAGTTCGCAACACGTTGCAAAGAAATCCTCAATGGACAGCTCGATCTCACCTCGAAGTTTCACGCTGGCTGGCAGATAGAAAAAGGGCTCACTCAGACGGGTAGACAGGGACATGCAGGCCTCCAACAGATAATTTAGTTCAACATTAGATCCGGCACTCTGAGCGGGGAATTTTTCCTTTGGCCCCAGAGGATTATTGGATCTCAGCGCTTTGGGAAGCTGCTTTTTTTGCGAATACTCCGCGAGCGACGCAATGATCAGAGAAAAAATTTCAGCGGCGGATAACCATACTCCTTCGCCGACGGACCGAAAGATAATCGATTTCCCGCTCGTCTCCGCCAATTCAGCGAGCTCCTCCACAGTGAACTCCCGATTCTTCGACTTGTCCTCGTAAATTTTCAATGCCTGACTGGCGGTAATCAGATGTGCACCCGGCAGGGACACCAGGTACTCCACGAATTTTTCCAGATTTTCGAGATCCAGCGCGGTCTGTTTGCTGGATTTGAGCTTGGACTTTACGTACTTTTCCTTGGGAGGATTTTTCCCCTTGGAAAAATTCACCATG
>JAPCJV010000374.1 GCA_027886785.1 Nitrososphaerota archaeon
ATTTTTGACCAAATCAAATTTCTTCAGGCCTTTGCAAAATGTCCTGGACTAGGAAACCTCACAAATTCAAACGGTCAAAATGGTCCGGATTATTTGGACTTGGAGATAGATGGGGGTTTCGCAATTACAGCGGGGATCTTTATTTTTCTAAGCCTTCGGGACTTCCTCAAAAGAAGGCACGAGGAAAATGAATGAAATATACCGTAGGAACTAATTTCTTACAGACCTAATTTTTCCAAGTATTTTTTACGACCCAAACGGGTTCATCGGGATTGAAGTACTCTTGTCCGGAGGCTTTCTGCTCCTCGAACACAGCCTCGTCAACTTCAACTCCAATTCCCGGCTTGGTAGGAACTTGCACGAAACCCGATTCGACTTTCCCTTGATCTTTTACAAGCCTCCTTTTCCACTGGGGAAAAGCGTCCCAGAAAGATTCTTGGATTAGAAAGTTTGGAATAGATGCGTCCAGCTGGATCGTCGCGGCATTTTGGATAGGTCCGAATGCATTGTGGAATGCCATTTCCACGCCGAACGCTTCTGCTATCGCAGAGACCTTACGGGCAACCGTGAAGCCCCCGATATTGGTGAGATCTACCTGAAGAAAATCTGTGAGATTGTTTTGCAGAACTTCTACAACTTGCTCCTTCGTAAGTAGTCTCTCGCCTAGAGCCACTCTGACGTTTGTAGCCTCGCGATACTTTTTGTAACCCTGGAGATTATCGGGATGCACTGGCTCCTCCATAAACAGCGGATCTAGACCTTCCAGCTTTTTCGCGATCATGATAGCAGAATTGGGATTAAATCGTCCATGATGCTCGATCATTAATTCCACTTTTCCGTCTGTCGCATCACGCACAGCTTTCACTCTATCATACGCTAGCTGGAGACCAGCTTTGTCAACGTAATCGTAATAACTTCCAAACACGTCGAACTTCAACCCCGTATACCCCATCTTTGCAAATTTGGCTGCCCTATCGGCAAACTGATCAGGCGTTACACAGTTATCATACCACCCATTGGCATAGACTCGCACCCTGTCGCGAAACTTGCCACCAGTCAATTCATGAATAGGTGCGCCAAAATGTTTTCCGATAATATCCCAGCAAGCAATATCGAAAGCGCTAACCGCGGTGGTTGATTCGAAGGAAACCGGGAGGTAAAAGTCATGCTTGTGCCACTCGTGGAAATTCGCTTCTACATTCAATGGATCTTTTCCGCGATAAACTCTGGCAACCTCCTGAAGCGATTGTATAACTGGCTGGACTCTAAGAGTGGGAACCGCTTCACCATAACCCACCAATCCGTTTGATGTAGTGATTCTTACAACGATGGAGTTGCCTGCCCACGTCGCGCTACCTTCGGACCGCTCGCCCAGTTGGTATATATCAATCCCGGTGATCTTCATGTGTATTATCCGCCCACGAAAAGCGATAATTTTTTCCTAACAGTATTTGATTAGTTTAAGGTTGTCGAAGAGACACAGAATTAAGTTTCAATTGACAAGTAAATGACTCACCAAGGATGAATGGTTCGAAAGATTTCAATTCATTTTGAAACAGCTAATTTTGTTTTCTAAGAAAGCTGAGCGTCTATGAC
>JAPCJV010000375.1 GCA_027886785.1 Nitrososphaerota archaeon
GCCTTCATCGTCCGGCATTACGACTCCGTACTCCAGCGGATTCTCCACTCTTGCAAGGGCAATAGTGACGATTGCGCCTTTTTTCTTGTGAAATTCGATCAGTTTCGTTAGATCAAAATCCGTCACCACGTCTCCAGAAATTACCAAAAAAGTATCGCTCAATTCAGATTCAATGGCCTTCACGGAACCAGCAGTGCCCAGTGGTTTATCCTCGAAGGAATAGTTCATGGGGATCTGGAGATCCTTAGCTCCGGCAAAGGCCGTGGTGATCTGATCGGCCAGGTAATGCAAGGTTATGTCCGCCCGCTCGATTCTGTGGCGTTGGAGTAGGCGCAATACATGCCACAAGATCGGCCGGTTTACAACAGGTACCAGGGGTTTTGGTCGGGTAGACGTGAGAGGTCTGAGCCGGGATCCCTCTCCTCCAGCCATCACCACTGCGTGCAAAAATAAAAGCCTCTCGGGGACTTTCTTTGCTGTTGAACTAAGATATCAGTCTTCTTTTACATAACTCGGCCGAGAAAATTCAGCCGAGTCTTTAGCTCGTTTTTCAAATAATCGATCGAGGGGATCTGAATTGGATCTATGTGTCTGAATATGGCTGCATAATAAGTGGAATAATCCAAAAAGTACAACATTGACAATATTCTGCTCAAGTACGTAGTTCCAATGCTCGGCGCCTGAAGAGCCTGAGATTTGGATTTCTTCAGAATGTCCTCAATGATCTGGAATCTAGTTTTGATTTCCAGAGGATCGTCTTCAAGCCGCAGAAAAATGGGTACGATGGAGGATCCACCTCCGTCCTCTCTGGCTGCTTTCTTTTTACCAAAGGACAGCCTGTCCCAAGCGACTATTTCGTTGTGGCAGAGCTCTGGAATTACTCCGTCGAACCCGTGCATTTTCGCGTTCTCGTTGAGCGACTGTCTGAATCTCAAGCCGGCAGCTCGGGTGCGCCTCGATGAATAGATCAGTGGAAGTAGATTTTTTCCCTGAGAGACCGCAGAGGCAATTTCCAGAGACCGGTTTTGCTTTGCGGAAGGTCTGACGCATAATTCCTGGACCCTCGAGAGACTGTCAATCGCATCATTTACATGTTCTTCCGGGATTCGCAAGTACCCGTTCTGGATCACGAATTTTAGGACAACAAAAAACATTCCCGGAAAAGAAGATCTGGGTACCTTCAGCATCGAAGTTTTCGTGAATTTCGCGTTTGAATTATTTCCAGAGAATCGCTCTAACATCCCTCCGGATCCAACAGTGCAAATGTCAAAACCTCTCTTGCTCGCTTCTGAAAGGACCGAAAGTGTTTCCTCCGTATTGCCGCTCGCGCTCAACCCCACGATGAGCGTTTCATTCGAATAATACTTGGGAAGATGATAGTCTTTTAGGACATCAATGCGAAGAGAATCGGTTTCTAAAGAAAGATCGGAAATTACTTCCCCGACGATTCCCGAGCCGCCCATTCCCACGAAAAGTACGGAAGTATAGGTCCTTTCCTGCTGAGGAGGGGTGGCTTCTTCCCAAGTCGTTCGGGAAAATCTGGGCCAAGAATCAAAATCGGCTCTCAGATTTGAGA
>JAPCJV010000376.1 GCA_027886785.1 Nitrososphaerota archaeon
CCTCGACAACATTCGGAATCTTGGAAATCGTTTTCACGAGCTCTTCCTCTGCTCCGAGCTCCGCATTGATCAAAAGATAGGCTGCGGCTGTCAAAATCTATCCACAGAATCCAAAAATCGCGTGGAGTAAAAAGACTTTTTGGGAGTTGAGCTTCGATTGGTGAAGTGGGGTTGATTCAAATTTTCGAGGACACTCGCGAAGATATCTCCACCACCAAAGAAGGTTCACCCAAAGGGGAAAAATCCTGGTTTCCCAACTGGATTGTTTTCTTGTTGTTTCTTATTGCACAAGCATTGACGCCGCTCCCTTTGTCCATAGTGGATATCCTGACATCGGGCAGCATAAGCTCCATTCCTTTGTTGCAAGTGTGGTTATCTAATTACAATGCGCTTTTCAGTACAAACGGCCCATCTGCTACTCCGCTGGGATTCGTGACTCTCTTACTCCTCCCGAATATCCTGGTTTCAGCTGTGACGCTTTTAGTTCTGGGGAGGAGGAAGAGCAAAGGGTATTTCACCGGCGCTTTACTGGTTACGTGCCTGATTCTAATCCCAACAGTCTTTTTCGGGATCATGATTACTAGCTGATGTTGATCGATTTCTTTCGCCGATCCCCGCTCGTTTTTGGGGAGTCGTTTCGAAGGGAATTAGCGGTAAATTCTCCTTCAAGAATCTGGCAGCATCAAAATTCCTAGTACGTCTGAGTCGACATAAATCGACTAATTTGATCTGATTAGACCTTACACAAACTAAGAAAAGATGCCGAGGTTGTGATTAACCGCACAAAAAGTGTGCTCAGGTTTGGAGCTAAATTGGATCTCCATGGACAGTTATTTGAGAGGCTTCGTCACAGTATTCATTCCACATATTTCCAAGATTTTTGCCAGTTTCAGACGAAGCAAATTTCTCAAAGTCTGCCCAAGAGTCCACTTCGATGTCCTCGACGACATCATAGGGCGACTCTCCGTGCCAGGCTCCCTTTATCTCGTAGACCGTAAAGTTCCTTATCCCTGGCGCCTTCTTTACCGTGGGCTGGTCTCGGTCTTATGAGAGTGCTTTCGGTATTCTTCTCTTTTTCCTGGCTTTAACCGACACATCATGAAGATGTGAACCATGTCTCGAAGGAGATTTCGTAGGTATGTTTTAGTCTTCTAACTTTCTGAAATCAGATGGTGCCGAGGGTGTGATATTGGCATGTATATGCATGCCCAAGTCTGAAGTAATCCTTGTTTCCCTACTCTATCTGAGCTACAAATTCACTACCATACGAATTCGTCGGCGAAGTTCCTTGGGAATGATTGCTTCATTTGTCATTGGAATTGTTAACAAACAATTGGTGAGACCCCTAATAAATAGGTTGAAGAAGATTCAACTTAGTACTTCGAGAAATCTGAAGAGTCATATCCAATAAATGCAACAATGAGCTCAACGGTTGCAGGCATGTCATTTTTCAAGCTCGCTAGTTGTATAACGGCTTTCTCAACAGCTATTTGATCGGTATGTAAGTTTGCCATTGTCTAAGCGCAACATCGTTTTCTTC
>JAPCJV010000377.1 GCA_027886785.1 Nitrososphaerota archaeon
CAGGAAGGCCGATATTTATGGCGTTTCTGTAGAAAATGCGCGCAAACGACTTTGCAAGCACCGCCCTAACTCCGCACATTTTGATTACGAGCGGCGCTTGTTCTCTGCTCGAGCCCATGCCGAAATTACTTCCAGCCACCACGAAATCTCCTTCCCTGACTTCCAACGGAAATTCCTTTCTCGCGTCTTCGAGGGTGTGCTTTGCAAGCTCCGGTAGATTGGACCGCAAACTCATGAATCTCCCGGGGGAGATTTCGTCTGTACTGATGTTATCCCTGAATTTCCAGGCGCGTCCCGACATTTTTTTCAACTCACCCTCGAATTGTCTAAAGGAATACCCGGGGATCTGTAATCACACCTGTGATAGCGGTCGCCGCGGCCGTAGCCGGAGATCCCAGATAAGTGTCCGCTTTTGGATTCCCGGTCCTTCCGGGAAAGTTCCGGTTGGAACTGGAAAAAATGACGTCTCCATCTGCTGGGATCCCGCCCAGGGCACCGAAACAGACACCGCACCCCGCAGGAGTTACGATAGCCCCTGCGTTCACCAAGATTTCAACGATGCCTTCTTTGATACACTTCAGATACACTTTCTGTGACGAAGGTGTAACAATCAGTTTCATGCCGCTAGCTTTTTTCTGATCCTTGAAAATTTTAGCGACAGTTCTCATGTCTTCAATCCGCGTATTCGTGCAGCTGCCGATGAACACTTCATTAACGTGAACATCTTTTACTTCGGAAACGGGCTTCACGTTGTCTGGGGAACTCGGAAGAGCCACTTGAGGTTCGAGCTCGCCCGCATTGACTTCTAATTTTGACTCGTAAACTGCATCGTCATCGGCTTTGAGCGGAACCCAGTCCCTCTCACGATCAAACTCGCGCAAATACTGCCGGGTTTTTTCATCCGACGCAATGATTCCTGTTTTCGCCCCCGCCTCCACAGCCATATTCGTGAGTGTAAGCCTGCCATAAACGTCCAGATTGTCAATTGCCGAGCCCTCGAATTCGATCGATTTGTAGGTAGCCCCATCCGCTCCCAATTTGGATAGTGTCTTCAAAATGAGATCCTTTGCGAATACTCCTTTCTGGAGGGTCCCATCCATTGCGACTCTGAGGGTCTCGGGGACCCGGAGCCAGGTCTTCCGCAGCTTCATTGCCACAGCGATGTCCGTAGCACCCATACCAGTTGCAAACGCGCCCAGACCTCCAGAAGTGCAGGTGTGAGAATCGGTTCCCACGATCAAATCGCCAGGAGAGGAATAATCTTCCGCCATCACTTGGTGGCAGATGCCGTTGCCGGCGTCCGAGAGCACCATACCGTTGGAGAGAGAATAGTTTCGCACCTTTGCCTGATCATTGGATAGCTCTTTTGTGGGGCTGGGCACTGCGTGGTCGATGAAAAAAATCGTCCGATCTTTGTCCTGATCTAGAGACCCTGCCTTCAATTTTTGAATCTGATTTATAAGGAGAGGCCCTGCCGCATCATGGGAGAAAGTGTAATCGACCTTTACGATCACGACTTCCCCGGCTGAAACC
>JAPCJV010000378.1 GCA_027886785.1 Nitrososphaerota archaeon
CGTAATCCGATCCGAAGGAAAAGTACGTGGTCGCAGTAATCGTATCCAGATGGCTGATTTTTTCCACGCCCACGACCAGCATGCAATCGTACATTCCTGCTCCAATATTGATCCAGGCTTCCCGAATAGCTGAAGCCCCGCTAGCACACGCGGATTCGATTACAGAAGCTGGTGCATCCGGAATCCCCAGGCCCGACATGACGATCGGCCCCAGGTGTCCCTGCTTTTCCGAAATGGAGAAAGCGTTCGCCACAAAAGCCGCCTGAATATCAGCAGGAGAAATATTTGCGTCAACAATTGCCTTCTTGGCTGCCTGAAGAGCTAGTTCCCTCGCGGTGAAGGGAGACTTGCCGTACTTGGTTGTATCAGCGCTTAACACGTAGACGTTTCGCATTTCAAAATTCTAAGAGAAAATAACGGCTTTCAAACTAATAAGAATTGAGAGCAGTTTCCATAGATTCTATACCCTCCTTGTTCAGGGAAAGCGCCTAAAAAATCACCTTTTCTTCGCAGTGCGGGATTCCAGTTTGTCAGAGCTTGGAATCTGGATTCATTCTCCTAATCTTAAAATAACATGAATATGCTATTCCATGCATCGCTCCAAATGCAAACTGTGGCTTCTCCAAAGCCGTGGATGAAATTCTATCCCGACGGAGTTCCAAAGTCGATCGATATTCCGAAGGAGCCAGTTCAATCCCTACTAGTACAAACCGCAGCTAGTTACCCGCTTTCTACTGCCCTAAACTTTCAGGGCAAGAAAATTACTTACAAGCAATTGAATGAGCTTTCCAACCAGTTTGCGAACGGACTGATCTCGCTGGGATTGCAAAAAGGTTTGAGGATCGCGATCGTATTACCCAATTTGCCTCAATTCGTAATTTCTTTTTGGGGAGCCCTGAAAGCAGGATTGGTTGTCGTCCCTTGCAATCCGCTATACCGTGAAAGGGAGATCGAGTTTCAACTCAAGGATTCTGACGCGGAGGCAGTAATTATTCTAAATAACATCTATCGGAACAACGATTTCTTCGCGGAATTTGAAAAAGCCCGGCCCAGACTTCCGAGAGTCAAACACGTATTTACTACATCGATCACGGACTTTCTCCCTCCCATCAAGAAACAGTTGGCTGGAAGGATAAAGAAAATTCAAACTGTGGAAAAATCACAGGCGATGCGACTCGTAGATTTTCTCGCGAAGAACTCTAAATCGGATCCTCCCTTGGTTAACATAGATCCGACGGAGGAGGTAGCCGTCTTGCAATACACAGGAGGCACGACCGGGATCTCGAAGGGGGCGATGCTCACCCATTACAATCTGGTAGCCAACGCGGTCGTTCTGTCCAAATGGTCCCGGCACGCAAGCAACGACAAGATGCTCGGAGTTACGCCCTTTTTTCACATCTATGGATTGACCTGCTGCATGCTCTCTCCTACTGTTGCTGGAGTAGAAATCACTCTTTTGCCGTCGTTCAACACTCGGGAAGTTCTGGAGACCCTTCAAAAAAACAAGATCACC
>JAPCJV010000038.1 GCA_027886785.1 Nitrososphaerota archaeon
ATGCTTGGAGAAGATTGGCGGCAGAGGAAGTAGCGCGGGTGCTTGGAGGAGATCCACCTAAACATCCGATAAATCCAGAAGTCCTTAAAAATTCTGGAGATTAGAGTAGACTTTTTAGGATTTCATTTCTTGAATAGGGATTTGTTCTGTATCTCGGACAGCCCTAAATAGTGAAACCGACTTTGGAATTACTTATTTTGAAACATGTTTGAAATTTTCCTTGAAAAATAGGGGAAATCGATTGAAAATCGGGGCAACCGCCTGGTATTCAAAAATACTTCCGCTGGAGGATTCATTAGCATGGTTGTCTCGTCTGGGGTACGAAGGTGTGGAAATTCCGGGTTTTGTTGAGGAAATTGATGGTGAGAGACGTAGATATCTAAAAAAATTGTTGAAAGAGCTTAACCTGGAGCTTGTTTCTGTAAGTGCCGGGATCCCATTTTCTCGCAATGGAGAGAGGCTAAATCTTCACAGCTCGAACGATGAGATTCGACGAGCTTCTGTGCAATACGTGAGGGATTGCATCGATCTTGTAGTTAGTATGGACGGACATCTTGTTTACGTTGCATCTGTGGTGAAAGGGAACAATTCAGAACAGAAAGACTATGAATTTTTTTCAGAGAGCCTCGATAAATGCGCCGACTACGCGTACTCAAATAGCGTACAAGTGGCCCTTGAGCCTTTTCCCTTTGGTGCCATTCCGAGTGCAAAGATCGCACAGGAGCTAATTTCAAAACTCAATCGGTCGAATGTGGGATTGCTGTTAGATACTGGACATCTCGCTCTGAGTCATGAGTCATTTAGCATCTCGCCCTTTATGATCCGGAAATTAGTAATGCACGTTCACTTCAATAACAACAACTATCTCCAAGATAAACATTGGAAGCCCACTTTCGGCAACATCGTCAAAAAGGATTTTGAAATCTTCGTGAAGAGCTTGAAAGAGGGTGGTTATGACAAGTACGTTTCAATTGAACTTCTGAACGTAGAAAATGTTGAAAGTGAGCTGAACGAGTCAAAACAGTTTCTTTCAGAAATTCTGAGCAGCGTCTAGCGATGGCTGTATCCAACGTTAACATCTTTGAAGTGGACGAGCTGAATGTCTTTTGATCACAATACAAAGTTTGCAATGGTTTACTTGAAAATCTAACAAGATATAACAAAACGAATACGCTCGATCGGGGGCCGCCTAGGGGTAGGTCGACGTTTTAGGGGTGGTTAAGTTGACACTTTACGCACGAACGCCTAACAAACCGTTGACCCGGAATAATTCGACAACGGTCGTACTATTTTGTAAATCTTCTAGTGCACAATAGTTCTGATTATCCTTCGCAACCAATATCCAAACAGTGTTATTCCGTTATTTTGACATCAACTAATAACAGAATAACAGAAATGCCCTGAGGGTAAACATTTACTGGCGATTAGTCCCCCGTCCAAGGAAGCAGTGACTGGATTAAGATCTCTAATGTCGCTTGCTTACGGAATTTCCAAGATCTAAGAATCGAGATTCCATCGCCAAAGAATCGAGAGCTTTTTCCAATGAAGTATCGATAGGGACGTTGAGGGCGGTTATCTGCTTGGAATGGTGAAAAGGGAAAGAAGTAAAAATAAGACACACGTGTCTTTTACCAATCGTAGGTTTGTTATTTTCAATAGCGATGACCATATGATCATAAAACAGGGGCTACGGCAAAACCTTAGTCAATTCATAGTTCTTGCGGTTGTCAACGCCTTTGTCGGCAGTATGCTCGGTCTCGAGCAGACCGTAGTACCACTGATAGGAAAGAACGTGTTTGGAATCGAATCTAACGCAATAATTTTGTCATTCATTGCAAGCTTTGGTCTGGTAAAGGCGTTTCTCAATCTCTACGCGGGCACCTTGGCAGAGAAATGGGGAAGAAAGAAAGTGCTGATAACGGGATGGTTACTTGGCATTCCCGTACCGTTCGTTCTTCTTTTCGCTCCTAACTGGAATTGGATAATATTTGCAAACGTCCTTCTCGGAGTAAACCAAGCCCTGGCATGGTCGATGACTGTCAACATGAAAATAGACTTGGTCGGCAAGGAAAGGAGAGGACTGGCCTTAGGTCTTAACGAGTTTTCTGGTTACCTCTCAGTAGCCGTGGTCGGAATTGCAACTGGCTATTTGGCATCCGTCTACGGTTTGAAGCCCTATCCGTTTTATCTGGGCATCGGGTTTGTACTATTAGGCACCTTACTTTCTTGGTTAGTTGTAAAAGACACAAAACAGTTCATTCAGCTTGAGCTGAAAAATCATGAAGATCTTCCGCAACCTCAGAAGAATTACAGCTCTGTGACGGCAGCTAATAATCATGATAACAGCAACCTTACATTCAGGAGGGTATTTGTCCTAACTTCTTGGCGCAATCGCGACCTTCTAGCAGTAAGTCAAGCAGGTCTTGTTAACAACCTCGTCTTTGGCGTGACTTGGGGATTGTTCACGCTCTATTTTGCATCATTCAATCTGAATGTAAACACCATTGGATTGCTAAAGTCAATACACCCGGGCATATGGGGAATACTGCAACTCTTAACGGGCTCATTAAGCGATAAGGTAGGCCGCAAGATACTGATCTATCCCGGAATGATGATTCAGGCAGGAGGAGTATGGACTGTCCTGTTTACAAATTATATGCTTGGTTGGATCGTTGGAATGTCATTACTTGGCATCGGAACTGCCTTGGTCTATCCGACGCTCTTGGCTGCGATTAGTGATGTCGCGCATCCTAAGTGGCGGGCAACGTCGTTAGGAGTCTACCGGTTCTGGAGAGATCTGGGATTTGTGTTCGGGGCACTAGGTATCGGATTTATTGCAGATATCATCAACATGAGCACAGCAATTAATTTCGTGGGTTGGATTGCATTTGCGTCGGGTCTGTTCGTATTCCTAGTCATGCGTGAAACAAAAACAAGTCATAGTGCTCATAATTAACATAATTCGAAGCCTGCCGACCCATCATCGCCATGATTCAACAGCGATAGCATTTCACTCAAAGTTTCATCGGTGTCGAGTCTCACCTTGTCTAGGCTCTTCGAGTTTATATGTAGCCAGCTTTTGACATCGTTACATGCCTTATCTCAGGCAAATATACAATGAGCCGACCAGTTGTGCTTCATACGTCTTGGGATGCCCTACCGCTGGGATTTGCGCGGTAGTTGATCCTAAGGAGAACGCGTCAGAATACATTCGGATTGGCAATGAGAAGGACACGAAGATAACGCACGTAATTGAGACCCACATTCACGCAGATCACATCTCGGGTGCGAGGAAGCTTTCAAAGCTCACGGGAGCAAAGTTGTACTTGCATAGATCGGCCGACGTAAAATTTGACTACGAGCCTCTTGAGGACAACCAATTACTAGGTATTGGTAACGCAAAGATAAAGGTGATCTTCACACCGGGGCATACACCGGAAAGTATCTCGTTGCTCTACATTGATAAGACCAGAAGCAACACACCTTGGGCTGCATTAACAGGAGATACTCTCTTCATCGGAGACATTGGAAGGCTTGACTTGGTAGGAGCTGGTACTCCTAGACAGATGCACGAAAGCATCTTCAAAAAACTCCTTACACTGGAGGATTTCGTCGAAATTTATCCTGCGCACTACGCCGGGTCGGTGTGCGGCAAAGGCATGAGCCCTAAAACGGTCTCGACTATTGGCTACGAGCGGAGATTTAACAGAGCGTTAACGGCCAAGTCCCTTGGTGAGTTCGTGAGATTTCTGGAAACAAATAAGCCGAAGCCTTTTCCAGAGCACAAGAAAATCAAGGAAAAGAATGCAGGTTATAGAAACTAATACGAGATTAGAGCTCATTGAGCTCATGCAAATAGATCAGGAATTTGCGCATTCCGAGCGCGATCACTTTCAGACATTACTGAATGGGCGTCAAAGGACTCTCTGCCTTCCTCTTGAGACCTTCAAGATTAACTTGACAGGCAGCGTCTATGACCCTATGCATCTTCACTTTGTCCAATAACTTTCCTATGATTGAATACGGCATCTGATAATCGATTGTCAGCGCTAGCTTAGTACCCTTTTCCGCAGGATCTAGCTCGAAGCGCCATTCGAGTCTCTTCATTGAACCCTTCGTTTGCCTCCATACGATTTCCCTGTCCGAAATCTTCTCTACAATATTATCGAATTCAAACCTTGGACGACCCATGGGCTTCAAATCTGCTTTTATGGAGAAGGTGGCCCCTTCCTTCAGAACCTCTTGTGGACATGATGAATCTACCACGATTGGTGCCCAATCTTTTATTCTGTTCCCATCCAGCAGAATCTTGGAAAGAGTAGAGGGAGGTTGAGCTATCTCTATTGTGTGTCTGACAAAAGTCATGACTCGAGTTGAAGACATTACCCGCCGCCTAAAAGGCTTCCATGGACTCTCCTGCGAACTCAGTCTGATTAGAACTAGAGTAAGAAAGGTTGGTGAAGCCTATGACTTGTTATTTTAGTCAGAGGTGTTGCGTCCTCCGGTTAAATTTCGTCGCACCCGCAATCTTAGATTAACCTAATAAATATCAAGGACTAGATTTAGGGCCTCTGTGAAAGTAGTATATTTTCAAAATTCATCCAATCCTAACGTATTCACATGCATTAATTTTTTTCAAGTAGTGCCACTTCTCCAAAGTATTGAGCCTAATAATATTCCAAAAGGCTTCGTCAGAACCGCAACCCCTTTCTAGAGCTATTATCACGCTGATGCCAGGCGAACCTAGACTAATGGCGCAGATGGCTGCATCAAAAGATAGAGGTAAATCGAAGCCCCTAATCGAAGTAGTGCACTACGCAGATCCTTGGTGTTGGTACTCCTGGGGGTTAGAACCCGTCCTCCAGAGATTACAAGAGGTCTACGGTGAGAATTTGGAAATCACATTCCTGATGGGTGGAGTCTTTGATAACATGAAAGAATGGTTAGAGCATTATGGCATTGAAGACAATAAGGCGTTGATCGAATGGATACAAGAAAATGACAAGCTTATGAGGAACCCCTTCAATGTTGAATACTTGCTTCAATCAGGTGTCAAGACCACCCTAACAGCTTGTATCGCGGTCAAAACAGCAGAACTTTATCATGGCAAGGAAACTGCAGAGCGCTTCTATAGGAAGTTATTGGAGGCAGCTCTTGTTAGGGCACAGAATATTTCGAGTAAAGAAGTCCTCGAAAAGTTGGCACTTGAGTCGGGATTTGATGCGAGGGAATTTATCAAAAAGCTCGGCGATAAAAAATCACAAGACAATTTCAATAAAGACAGGAGAAAGATGGAAGCTGAGAAAGGCAACTATTATTCTCTTTCCATCGCAAACAGGCTTACAGGAAAGAGGCAAGTAGTTGCTGGTTATACTTCGGAGAATTATGAGAAAGCAATCGAGGAACTCACAGATAACCAACTCCCGAAGAAGACGCCGATAGACATATTGGAACATTTGGATCGGAGGAGAGATTCTCTGATCAGTGCGAGGGAAATCGCAGAAGTGTTCAAAATCAGTCAGGAGGAGGCGGAGCGTAGACTAAACGGACTATCAAAAACAGGAGCTCTTGAACGGGTTACAGTGGAGAAGGCTGGCGTTTATTGGCAGCTTCCGATGAATCTCCATCTCCCAAAGCTCACAATCGAGCAGGTGACCCTGTCGCATGTAACGGCAAGTGCGCAGGTAACTGAAGGAGTAAAGCTCGAAGAGGTCGTCACAAGTGCGGTTCAGAAACTGTACTCCGAGGTGGCTAGTCAGCCAGAGAAAGGGTTTCATTTTCCCGTTGGTCGTTCGGCTGCATCATTTGTCGGATATCCTCAGGAGGAATTGGACAAAATTCCGCAGCGAGCCGCAGAATCATTCGCAGGCGTGGGTTATCCGCATATCACAAACTCGATAAACAAAGGCGATACCGTTCTGGATGTCGGCTCTGGATCGGGGACGGACATCTTCGTTTCCGCTCTGAGGACGGGCACCGAAGGCAAAGTTATCGGACTGGACTTTACAGATCCAATGATCGCAAAGGCTATTCGCAATATCGGGGAATCTAACTTCGCTAACATAAGAATAGTGAAGGGAGATGCCACTCGCATCCCGGTGGATGATAATTCTGTTGATGTGGTCACGAGCAACGGAGTTTTGAACCTAGTGCCCAACAAACAGAAGGCGTTTCGGGAGATCTTTAGAATCCTGGGGCCTGGCGGCAGATTACAATTTGCAGATATCGTAGTGCATGAAGACGTCCAAGCAGTCTGCGGGCTTGTACCTCAGCTTTGGGCGGATTGCATAGGAGGAGCAGTGTCAGAGAAAAATTACTTTGAGATGTTAAAGAATGCGGGCTTCGAAGACGTGAGAGTTTCAAACAGGCTGGATTATTTCTCCAAGGCTGCCTCTGAAAACATCAGACGATTGGCAAACACGTTCGGGGCCGAATCAGTAGTTATCTCTGCAATGAAACCAACCAGAGAATCGCGATAGCTTTCAAGTTTTTGAATATGCTGGCGTGAATTTGAAGAAGTGCGGACCAGAGTGGGACGCGGGCAACTTTGACCTGTATTCTTGGGTACCAATCAAAATACCATCGTCAGTTATTTCAAACGGGAAGAATTCGGTGGGGTGAGCCGCGCCCCTGAGCGTATGGACGCGAAGAAATCTTCGAATCCCAGTCGCCGACTCTTCCAATTTTAATTGTATTACTCCCTCGAATAGACTCTTTATCATTGATAGGAATCGCGGTGAGTGGACTCCGCTTGTAACGGTCACACATCCCGATAGAGATTTGGTCTTGCAAAAACGACAGGCGGCTACCAAAAACTTGTAAACAGAGGTTTCATCCACTTCGATTGCCAGGGAATCTATGCTATCAAATAGAAAATATGGACGAGGAGAGGTCCCAGAGCCTTGTCGATCGGAGACCGCCCTAACTGCAGTTTCGATATCATGTGTCAACCCATCGAGATTCAGTTTCGGAATTTCAAGCTGAATTGTGTCAGAGGTATCCTCTTGTTCTGTCCGTCCGTAGCAATCCACAATCTGAAAATTTCCTGGCTCCGAACCCCACTCTTTCATTCTCTCATTAAGTTCACTTTGAGAAGGATTTGCAGAAACGAAAATTACGGGCTGATCATTTTGCACTGCAAGTCTAGCCAACCCTCTGATCAAAGAGCTCTTGCCCGATCCCGGAGGCCCCTCAATCAAGATCACGCCAGATCTGACCAGCCCATAAGTGTAACATTCCACGCAGAACTCATACGATGTACTTGGCTGAACCTCCCAAGGTAGAATTATTTTGTAGACGTGAATAGGGAGCTCCACATTTTTCAATTCCCGGCTGCCGAGAGATTCAACTGGGAACTCAAATTTGTTGCGAATATGGTCATAGACTTGTTGCGACATGCAAACGCCCCCGTCTTCGGCGAGAGGTTCAATGCGAGAAGCTATGTTTACAGCATCTCCGTAAACGTCGCCTTGGGTGTGGATGACGTCCCCTAGATGTAACCCGATTCGGAGTTTGATCTGCTTTTGGAGAGGACGACTCCGATTAAGCTCGTTCAAGAATTGCTGCAACTCAAAAGCACATCTAACTGCTTCCAGCGCGCTTTCGAACTCAACCAGGAATGCGTCTCCAATAGTTTTGACTTCTTTCCCATGGTGTTTCGGAAACAGGGGGCGGATCATTTTTCTCTGCTCCTCAAGCAACTCCAATGCAGCTGACTCATTCTTCTGAGTGAGAGAAGTGAACCCGACCATGTCAGTAAACATGATAGCTGCTAACTTCCGCTGCGCTTCCCCTTGCAATTCCCGTGACACTAGGCTGGCCTTTGCACTACATCACTTGGCAGGGTTACTAAAATTGTTTGAAATCGGAAAAGAAATAGTCAGATATGCCATTGCAAGGTCTCTTCATCGGAGAAAAACTAGTGTGAGAATTTGACGTAAGTTACTTCGTTCCCAAATTCCAAAATACTGGTAGATAGCAGGTGCTTAAACCATTGATTAATATCCTGAATATTTTTCTCCATTTGCAAGCGCGTGAAGAATTTCACGGGTGAGCTAGGAACGAGCTCCATTTTGTTGTAACAGCTGGGCACTAGCTTTGCCGTTAGTTCAGGGGAATTTCCTCGATCCATCTTCATCCTTCAATGTGATAAAGTACGTCTCCCGAGTAAACTATCTGCTAGTAGATCTGTTGTCCCCCTCCGCCACTCGGCGTATTATTAGCAGATGAGAAGAGCTACTACTGCTCTAATTTACTGCCCATTGACGAATGTGACCGTGTTGATCAGAGGGGCCGTATCCGCACCGCTCCACGACGGGTCGGGGAAGAACCCAGAGACTACCTGCTTGTCCCACGCCAGAGAGCCGTCGCCGACCCACAGTCCCAGAGTACCAATCCACGCGTACGGCGCGTCGTTGTACACCTGCGCCTGCGCCAGCTTGAGCTGCGACTGGATATAGGTCAGGTTGTTGGATGTGAAGAAGGAGTTCACCTCGGTCGTGACGTTCTGATTGTTGTAGAGTGCCCAGTCTCCTCCACCGAAGGCGCTGACGAAGGTAACCCATGGATCGCTCGGAGTAAGTACGCCCGACGGCGCAAAGTTCTCCCCGCCGAGAAGGGAGAGGTGCCCCACCATCTGGTTCTTCAAAGTGGCATTCACCTGGCTGTACGCCGCCTGGTAGAGGTTGTACGACTGGATATCAATGTTCACGGAGATCCCGATCGCCGCTAGGTTCGACTGGATTAATTGATCTGCAATGTTGCAGTACGAGCATCCAGAGGGCTGCGTGAAATCTAGCGCCGGAAATTTCGTCACGTCCACTCCCGCCATTTTCAAATAATTCTGGGCGAGCGTTACGTTGTACTGATATCCGGAATAATTATTCAGGTTGTAGAACTGCTTCCACCCCGGCGTCTCCGGGCCCACCATGGGGTTCATCTTTCCGTGGAACGCCGTGTCGTAGATCGCCGTGTAGTTGATCGCGTGTGCGATCGCCTGCCTCACGTCAGTGATATTCGTCGGGTACTTGTGCGTATTCATCGCGAGCGCAAACACCGCGCCGTTCCAGGGAGGCAGGGTGACGTATCCGTACTTCGAGGGGACCGCTTGTATGAGATTCCAGTTCGTGCCCTGCACTACGCCAATCTGCGCGTTCCCACTGGAAAGATCCGAGAACCGTGCGAAATCGTCCGGCTTGTCGTTGATGATCACGTTCTTGACGTGCCCCGGATCGAGGATCGGATTCTGCGCGATCTGCGCTGCGGTCAGGTTGTTCCCCCAGTACAGCGGATTCTGCGTGAACTTCACGTATGCCATTTCAGAAACATTCGTAAACACGTACGGCCCCGTGCCTGGCACCGGATGCTGGCCCCAGTAAGAGTTCCCCGGAAACCCTCCCGAGGTCCCGAAGCCGCCGTGGTTGTTGAGCATGTACTGCGCGTCCCACATCAGTCCCGGCGCTCCCAGAAACAGCCCGGGCATGTACAGGTACGGCGACAGCATGCGGAACACGATCGTGTACGGATCTGTGACATAGATCGGCCACGACTTGTTTTGCATCATCGCGAGCACTCCGGGTGACGGATTAATGAGTCCCGTCGGCCCGATCTGCGCGAAGGTGCCGGATCCCACCGCGAC
>JAPCJV010000039.1 GCA_027886785.1 Nitrososphaerota archaeon
TCAACGGTTTCCCTCCAAAGTGTTCTAGGAAACTAGCCCGCTTCCGAAGGCCGATGATAAAAGGGAGCATCACAAGTACTTCGGTTTTATAATCCGATTCTAAATCGAGCTGTTATTCATGCTCGAAGGAGTACGAGTAATCGAGGTCAGTCATGCGGTAGCCGGGCCAACAGCTTCGCAGATCCTCGCCGACTACGGCGCTGAGGTCATTAAGATCGAGAGACCTGCGGGGGGAGACATTTTTCGAGATGTACCGGGAATGGGACCCACCATGTTTCTCGCAGTGAATCGCGGGAAAAAAAGCGTTGCAATCGACTTGAAGACCCGGGAGGGGCTGTATTTGTTTTATGAGTTGGCTAAGAAAAGCGATGTAATCGTTGAAAATCTCGGCCCTGGAGTTGCAGAAAAGCTCGGGATCACTTTCAGGAAAATCCAGAAGACAAATCCGCGAATAGTGTACTGCAAAATAGAAAGTTTCGGCTCTGGCCCCTTTCAAAACGTGCCCGCTTTTGATCCGATCCTTCAGGCTTCAGTCGGCATCATGTCGACCACGGGATTTCCCCCTGACCGGTATGCCCGCGCCGGAATCTCTGTCGTCGACATGGCGGCAGGGATGCACGCGGCTTGCGGAATTCTCTCCTTGCTTTTCGCCCAGGTGAAGAATGGACAGAAAGGCGCAGAACTAAAGGTGTCCCTCTACGATGCGGCGGCCTATTTCATGTCCTACTGGGTGTCGATGTTCGACCTCTACGGAAAAGATACCTCCCCGCTGGGTTCAGGTCATATTTTCGGAGCTCCGTACAATCTCTTCAAGACTAAGGATGAACGCATCTACATTGCGGTTGCAAACGATCGCACCTGGCAGGCATTTTGCAAATCCCTTTCATTCTCAGATCTTTTGAATGACGAGAGGTTTCAGACCGGTAGAGATCGGGTTGCAAAGAAAAAAATTCTGGAAGCCCTCGTCCAGAAAAAACTGAAAGAAACGAGGTATTCGGAAATTGAAGAAGCCCTCATAAATTCTGGAGTGCCTTTTGGGAAGTTCAATACGGTGAAAACCTTGCTCAGAGACCAGCACTTTCTCGGAAGAGAAATCCTCAGGAAATACAAGTACGGGAAAAAGCCCTTCCGTACCATCGTAAACCCCGCAGTTGTTAGCGGGAAAAGGCCCGTCGCAAGTGACGCTCCGCCGGTTCTCGGAGCCGATACCGAAAAAGTTCTCCAAACTGTCCTCGGAATGGATCCTAAAGAGTTGCAACGGCTCAAAACTAAAAGGATAATTTGAATCAGGTTAGTGTTCTGTCCGAAGGCCAGTTCCCTTAAATCGGACTAAAAGTTCACGATGAACGTTTTCATTGTCTAGTTCGGATGAGATTATTCTCGCGCAAGAGCAAGGCGCGGTTATGAAATCGGATTCAGGTGGAAAAATCCAGGGCACGCTCGTTCTCACAGATCGGAGATTG
Source organism: Nitrososphaerota archaeon (assembly GCA_027886785.1). The sequence continues at coordinate 1,464 of JAPCJV010000039.1, forward strand.
ATTTTTGTCTCCGCTGACAAAGAAGAAGAAATTGGCACTGGGCGGGTTCGTTTCGCAGACGTTGAGGATTTGACGAATCTCCCGCAGTCCGCCAACAATCTATCGATCCCTCTCAGTTCGATCGTCCAAGTTTCGGGCTCCGGAGGAATCATTCAACCGGCAATGCTCAAGGTGAGTTGGAGCGACAACGCAAGAGAACGGCGGGCGGAATTTTCCGAAGAATTATTCCGGGGTGGAAAAAAAGATCTGCGAGCTTGGGCGAAGGTAATCGACGGAATCAAATCGGGAAAGACCCAAATTTCACGACCTCGTACCACCCCTCCGAGTACTGATACATTGGAAGGAAAAATCCTCTACGTGCTCGGTGATATGCAAGAAAAAGGCATATTCGAAATTGAAGAACAGGTAGAAACTACCTTCAAGGTCGATCTAGATCCGGATCAGGTGAAACCCGAATGCGATAATCTAGTCAATCAAGGTTTAGTGGACGTCGAGCCCGATCCCAGCGGGGATAATTTCTACAGGAAACGCTCCCCCCTGGGCGAGGACGACCTGTCGAGCTAAGACACCAGCTGGGTATCCACCGAAATGCTCGAACGAGAATACGAAAACATCCAGGTGGAGGTCGAAGACGCTGTAGGCCTCGTGTTCCTTGATCGACCGCGGGCACTGAACGCTCTTTCTTCGGCACTGATGCGCGAACTTCTAGCTGCTCTCACTAGATTCGACAGTGACAGCGAAATAAGATGCATCATTCTCGCTGGAAGTGATCGAGTTTTTTCTGCTGGCGCGGACATCAAGGAAATGGCCGCGTGGTCCTCGGTGGATGCTCTGAAAGAAGGTAATCTGGAGCGCTTTGACGCTGTGGGAAAAATCTCGAAGCCCCTCATCGCGGCCCTATGCGGATACGCTCTTGGAGGTGGGCTGGAGTTGGCGATGGCCTGCGACATTATCATTGCTGCGGAAGGAACCAAGTTAGGGCAACCGGAGATCAATATCGGAGTTTTTCCTGGGGCGGGCGGAACTCAGCGACTGCCACGGACCATCGGAAAATACCGGGCAATGGATCTGATTCTCACTGGAAATTCGATCAGTGCCAGAGAAGCTCTGAGCATGGGGCTCGTAAGCAGGGTCGTCCCTAATGAACTCTACCTTTCTGAGGCAAAAAAACTAGCGCATGAAATAGCTTCGAAGGCGCCGCTCGCCACGAAGATGGCGAAGCGATGCATCGCCAAATCGCTTGAGTCGACGCTGTCCGAAGGACTAGAATTCGAACACCGGAACTTTTACCTCATGATGTCCAGCGAAGACAAACAGGAAGGCATGAAGGCTTTCGCAGAGAAACGAAAACCCAAGTACACAGGAAAATGAAATCATAAAGTGAACGAAACAGAGACCATCCTTGTAAGGAAGGAGAATGGAGTCGCCTGGCTGACCATCAACCGTCCTGCCGTCTTGAATGCCTGTGATCTTTCGACTCTCAAATTATTCGGGGCATCGCTCAAACAGATTGAAACAGATGAGTCGGTGCACTGCGTGGTGATCACCGGTAAGGGCCGCGCCTTTTGTGCGGGAGCCGATCTCCAGTCCCTGTCCCAGAGAGGAATTATTTCTCTGGCAGAAGATCTGAAAGAAGGTTTCAATCCCATTTGCTCCAAAATCTTCAATATGGAAAAACCCTTCATCGCAATGGTGAATGGCGTCGCCGCCGGCGCCGGGGTGGGTATTGCGCTTGCCTGCGACCTCCGGAACATGAGTGAAAGCGCTAAGTTCGTCGAAGCTTTTGCGAAGATGGGATTGGTACCGGACTCTGGTGCGACCTTCACAATGCCCCGATTGCTGGGATTGAGTAAAGCGATGGAGCTCGCCTTTACCGGGGATGGAATCGATGCGAAGGAAGCGCTGCGGTTGGGCGCGGTGAATAGGGTAATTGCACAAGAGAATCTCGAAATTGAAACCCGGGAGCTTGCCGAAAAACTGGCGAAGGGACCCAAAAGTCTGGGGCTCTCTAAAAGGGCGATCCACAGAGCTCTCTCCATGGATTTTGATTCGGCTCTGGAATATGAATCGCTAATGCAGCAGATCGCCGGAGAAACCGAAGATCATAAGGAAGGAGTTAAGGCGTTCAAAGAAAAGCGACCTCCCAATTTCCAAGGGAAATGATCTAGCAGGGCTACGGATCTCTGATATTTTCACCGGCGTTTAGGAATCCAAAATGAAAAAACGCTTTTAACGCATGATTGCTGTTTAACCCCTAGCCTCCATGGCTTCAGAAAATCTAGATTATAGCAAAGATCCCCCGCCGATTGAATATCCCAATATCTATCCTGTTCAATGGGAAGTGGACACCCCGAAGCTCGGGGATCTCTATGAGCGGGCAAAAAAAGAAGCATGGAATCCCTCCTCAATTAACTGGGAATCTGTCGATCCGAAAGACTATGATGACAAGGAAAAGACCGCAATGGCGTACTGGTGGGCTCTTCTAGCTAACTTTGAGAATTCCGGCCCTCCAGTTTTTGCAAAGGCAATGATCCATACTTTTGAGATCCATGAGGAAGATCCGGTCAAGAAGATGTTTGCCTCCATCGTCATGGACGAGTGCCGGCATGACGAGTGCTGCATGCGCGCCTGCAACCGGGTTTGCCCTAACTTCCTGCAGGGCTGGAAGCCAAAAAATAGATTTGACGAGGATGCTCTGCGGAACATAAAGTGGGTGTATTACAATGGCGCAAGATATTGGCGCGGCTACAATACGGCCTATGTGCGCCACTCTTGGCCCATCATTTTCTCCTCCTTCATGCTGGGAGAGCGCTGCGCGGCCACCTTGTTCAGCGAGATGAGCAAACATTCTACCCATCCGGCGTTCACAGAAGCTTTGAAGAATATCGCCCTCGATGAATCGCGGCACCTCGCGTTTACCTGGCTCGGCCTAGAAAGCATCGCTGCGAAGCTGACGGAAGAAGACAAGAAAACCGTAACAAAGCAGCTCAGGGCCGGTTTTACCTTCCTCTCCATGATTTTGTACGAGCCCCCGAAGGAATTCTGGAAGCTTCCACCCAATTTTATCGAGGTGCAAAACAAGATGGAAGAAGTGGCGAGGAACGCGGGATTGGGTGTTTTGAGCCTCGAAGAAAAGAGAGTCTGCTGGAGGAACGCGATACTGGAAGTGAAGAGGCGTATGGATGATTTCGGGATCGAGTTCCCCGCGTTACCTGAGATCGGAATTACTGGCAAGGAAGTAGAGTTCGACGAAAACTCTATGATGCCGACGTTCTGATTTCAGATCAAATTCCAAAAGTCACAATCGGAAAATGGTAAGACTTCTTCAAGAAGCTGTAATCGTAGACAGCGTTCGCACCCCCATCGGAAAGTACGGCGGAATTCTCTCTTCAGTGCGGCCCGACGATCTTGCCGCTCTTCTGATAAGAAGTCTCATCGAGCGAAACCACATAGATCCTAATCAGATTGAAGACGTATTTTTTGGAGATGGAAATCAGGCGGGAGAGGATAATAGAAATATTGCTCGGATGGCCCTTTTGATCGCCGGCCTCCCGGTCAAAGTCGCGGGCTCGACCGTCAACCGCCTCTGCGGGTCAGGACTGGAGGCGATCAATCAGGCAGCTCACGCAGTGATGGTGGGGAATGGGGGAATCTACATCGCGGGAGGAGTCGAGAGCATGAGCCGGGCTCCGTTCGCCATTCCGAAAAGTGCAAAGCCCTTTTCTCGGCTGACAGAAATTTATGACACTACTCTGGGGTGGAGGTTTCTCAATCCCGTACTTGCCGACAAGTATTACCCGTACAGCATGGGCGAAACGGCGGAAAATCTGGCTACAAGGTACTCCATTCCTAGGGAGGAACAGGACCTGTTTGCCCTAAATAGCCATGAGAGAGCAGTGAGGGCTACAAACTCTGGAACGTTCAAAGAAGAGATCATTCCGGTTCCAATCAAAGATTCTGCGGGCAAAGAAATTGTGGTGGATCGCGACGAGGGGCCGAGATCTGATACGTCATTAGAAAAACTCGCGCAGTTGAAACCTGCTTTCAGGAAGGGTGGAACCGTTACAGCGGGCAATTCCAGTGGAGTGAACGATGGGGCAGCAGCGGTGCTCATCATGAATGAAAAGAAAGCGAAAAATCTCGGCTTGACTCCCAAAGCTAGAATCGTGTCCACGGCAGTGGCGGGAGTCGCACCCAAATATATGGGACTCGGACCGGTACCATCTACAAAGAAAGCGCTCCGACGGGCAAAAGTGAGTCTAGACTCGATCAATCTCGTGGAGATCAACGAGGCGTTTGCGGCTCAGGTCCTGTCCTGCTTAAAGTTCATTGAGTTTGACAACGGGCGCATGAACGTGAACGGAGGAGCGATTGCGCTCGGGCATCCCATCGGGTGTTCGGGCGCGAGAATCATGACTACCCTCTTGCACGAAATGGAAAGACGAAAAGTGGACAGGGGCCTTGCGACGGCTTGCATCGGGGTGGGACAGGGGATCGCGACGGTTGTCGAGCGAGTCTAGCCACGATTTTCCAGTTTTGCTTTCATTTCCGCAACTTCAGACTTTAGTTTGTTTGACTCTTCAGTTATCCGTCGGACGTCTTCCTCCAGCTGCGCGATTTTCTCAGTCTGCTTGACTTTTTGCTCTAAGTCAAAAATCGTTTCTCGAAGCCTCCTCGCGGTTCTACCGTCTTCTTCACTGGACAGCCACTCTTTCAGATCTGGAACCACCCCTTGGTCTTCGAGGTCGGAGATCGAACCGGCGGCCGCTTCCTTGATTCTTGGATCAGGATCAGTTTTCAAAGACAAGAGGAGTTCCAAAGCTTCTGGGCGTCCTTTCCCAGCTTTTGCGACTGCTTCGACGGCCCCGATCTTGCCCCATGAATACAATCCATTCTTCAAGTACTCCGCAGCCAAGGGAATCACCTCTGGAGATTTCAACTCTGCAAATCCCAGAAACGCTCTGTATCTCACCTGATCGTTTACGGAGTCCTGCAGGATCGCCGCCTTGAGAGCTTCCCGAGCCCTTTCGGATTTCTTGAAAAATCCAATGGACTCGGCCGCGAAGGCTCTCACATAATACGAATAATCACTCCGAGTGTACTCGATCAATGTTTCTAAAGCTTCGGCCCGACCAGATTCCAGTTCTGCGAAGTACCGCAACCCCATCGCCACGCCCCTCCTCACTTTGTGGTCTTTGTGGTCTTTCTTTGAGAGCAAAAAGTCGAGCGCCCTTCTTGTACCCAACTTTCCTAGGAACTTGGCAGCCTCGAGCCGAACTCCCCAGAACTTGTCCGAATCGATGGATGCGGAAAGCTCCTCAATCACGTCCTCGGTGCGGAACTCATTTCCCAGAGCCTCCGCTGCCCTAACTCTTTCCATCGCGTTCTCATCGTGCCTGAGCTGATGGAGGAACATTTCCTTTGGTTTGTGAAACCTAAGCTTCTTCAAAATCCAGTTCCTGGGATCTAGGCTTACGTTCAACGGTCTTGACGAAAGCGAAAAAGAGAAGAAGGATTTCTTCTGACCCATGGTAATGGTCGACGATTTCTTAGTTCCGTCTTTGAACGTGAAATCCAACTGGATCGGGGTCGAAAAAAGCGGAACTCCGTCTTGATGGGCGTTTATCTGTTCCAAGGTAAGCTTTGCGGTCATCGAATTTTCATCAAAAGAAAATGTAGCATCGTACTCGGGATATCCGGGGCTATACAGCCACTCCTCGAAGAATTTTTCCAGTACTAGGCCGCTGGACTCTTCGAGAACGTTCCTAAAGTCAGCAGTTTCTACCAGGGAGACTTTGCAGGATTCCACGTACCGCCTGATCCCTTTCCAGAAAAGATCTTCGCCGACGAGACCCCTTAACCCGTGCAATACCCACGATCCCTTCTCGTAGGTATGGGCATCGAACAATTCATCGGAATGCCAGTATCTCTTTTCCACGATTTGCCGCTGGTAGAAATCTTGGATCTCTTCGTCAATTCTTTCTTGATTCAAATGCATCGAGTACTGGAAATCGTCTTCTCCCTCATTTTTTTCGCGGAAAAGCACGTTGAAGTACGTGGCAAACCCTTCATTCAGCCAGGCGTGCGACCAGTCCCTGCAGGTGATGTAATCTCCAAACCACTGATGCGCCAGTTCGTGCGACACGAGATTGTCGCTCTGGAAATCAAGGTGGCCCCTTTCGTCGTGCAGAGTGGTCTCCGTGAGAGTCGTGGCGCTGATGTTTTCCATGCCTCCGACCATGAAATCTGAAACAACGGTCTGCGCATACTTTGGATAGGGATATTTTTGCCCTGTGGCGGACGCGAAGAAATCCAGCATCTTGGGAGTTTTTTCAAAAGACCGGGTGATGTCGTCCCTCCGGTTGGCTGGGACGTAATATTCCAGAGAGATCCCCTGGTACGCGAGAGACACGCTCTCGTACTCGCCCACAACCAGTGAAACCAAATAACTCGGAGCGGGGATCTCCTGGGAAAACTCCCATACTTTCTTGTCTCCTGAATCTCTCACAGAGACCAGTCTCCCGTTGGAGACTACCGTCATCTTCAATGGAGATCTTACTATGATCTCCCATGCGTACCTCATGTTGGGATAGTCGAAGCAGGGAAACCAGTGCTTGGAATCCTCGGGTTCTCCCTGGGTGAATAAATGAGGTACGCGATCTGGAAATTTTTCCGTAGGGCCTCTAAAGTACAATCCTCTTTTCGGAGCTGCGGAATACTCAATCTCTATCTTCGAATTCTGACCAAATTGTAATTCGGTCCTCAGAAGTACCTTGATCGACTTTGGCATAATTTCAAAATTAGCTGCTTCGCCTTCGACAAGCACTGATCTTATTTCTAGATCTGCGGAATCCAGTTCCACGAAAGAAATAGAAGTTCCCGCAGGAGTTATTTTGTAAGTAACTTTACCAGAGATGGTTTTTTCTTGAAAGTCCGGTTCAATTTCCAGTTTCATATGGGTGATAATGAAGGGATGATCCCTTCCATACCTTGTTGGCTGACCCGGAAGGAGGAAGGACTTTGCCAAATTCTTCGACAATCGAATTTTGAGAAAATGTTCGATTAAGAAGCTTACGAAACTTTAAATTGAATTTTAGAACCAGTTTCCGCATCCCACATTCTTTTTAGTAGTGGTTGAGATTTTTTCCAGCCTTCCGAGCTTTCTCCCTCCTCCTAATCTTAAAACAACAAAAAGTTAGACAGCGCCATTGCAAACCGTTTTTGATTCTTCGATTACCAAGAATTATGAAATCGCCATGGCCCGGGAGTGGATCGTCACTAATGGTCTTGGATCTTACTCTTCCAGCACCGTAATTGGACTAAACACCCGCGGCTATCACGGGTTGCTCGTCGCATCCTTAGACCCGCCGATTCGTCGAACCCTGTTCCTCTCCAAACTCGAAGAAGAGGTGGAAGTGGGAAATCGAAAATACCTTCTCGCTGTAAACAAATATCCAGGCACCATTTATCCCCAGGGGCACCTTCACCTTGAACAGTTTCGCTTTGAGAGGTACCCGACCTTCGTGTATCGACTTGGAGGTGCGGTATTTGAAAAATCGGTATTCATGCCCTACGGAGACAATACCACCATTGTAACATACAAAATACTCGACAGCGAATCCCCGGTTAAGATCACGATTTCTCCCATCATCAATCACAGAGATTTCCATAGCAGAACGCGCGAAGACCCTCGGTGGAACTTTACTCAATCCATGAACCCCAAAGGGGTAGAAATTAGGGCGTTCGCCGGGGCGACGACCCTGTATTTGCAATCTGACATTGCGTCGTATACGCCTACCGGAACCTGGTACAAGAATTTTATCTATGAAACCTCTGCACAGAGGGGGGAGCCGGAAAGCGAAGACCAGTATAATCCGGGTTATTTCTCGGTGAAGCTCGAGCAAGGTTACCAGGTTTCGATCCTTGCATCTTTACGCAATCAGCAGACCTTCTCGATCGAGGGCCTAAAGTACCGAGAAATGCAGCGCTACAGAAAAATTACGTCGAAACTGCCTCAACTGGACTCTTTCTTCCAAGCTCTCGCAGACGCGGCCGACACTTTTCTTGTTCGCCGGAAATCCACGGGCACAAAGACGATCCTCGCCGGTTACCA
>JAPCJV010000004.1 GCA_027886785.1 Nitrososphaerota archaeon
AGGGCTTGACCGCGCTCGTTTTCGGGAAAAGCGTCGGTGATGATCGCAGCGCTGTTGGCGAAAAGGAAGGCCCCACCTACTCCCTGAATGATTCTGAAAACAATCAATTCGATCGCGCCCTGACTCCCGATGTTGGGTACAGCAAAGCAGAGAAAGGACCCCACAGTAAAGATCGCAAACCCGAGATTGTAGAGCTTGACCCTTCCAAAAATATCTGAGATCCTGCCGAAGGTAACGAGTACCGTGGAAGTGACCACACTGTACCCGAAAAGATTCCACAGGAGATACTGGAAGGAATCCGGCGCCAGAGGCTGGATCTTGATCCCGTTGAAGATCGCAGGAAGAGAAATGAGTACAATGGTGCCGTCGAGCGAAGCCATGAGTGTTCCGATGGTAGTGTTAGAAAGAGCCGTCCACTTGTACTCCAAAAATCTCAGGTAAGGGAAACTAATTAGAGATTAAATATTAAAGGGTTAAGGGTTCGGAATGTATTTTTCAAGATCTCTTTTTCGCACGAGGTCGAGCAGAGGGTGCGGGTTCGATCACCGCTGACAGGAGAAGCCCCAGTCCAGCAATACCGATCAAGAGAAATAGGATCTGAGGTACGCTGATGGAGAGACCATTTTGATTTAGTACCGCGGTTCTCAAGGTGTGATAAAGGTCCATGCCTATACTCGTAAAAAATCCTCCCGTTATTCCGGTCATGAAAAAAATCAATCCGCCCACCAGTCTTTTTGAAAATCCCCTGCGACTGCGTACGCGTGTAGCCAATCTGATCCTTTTCCTGTTTCGAGTTTCACCGTATTACAGTAATTATACAGTAGAATTACTGTAACTATTAAAAGAATACGATTCACAAAAAATACGATGAGTCTAGGTTCCAAGCACGCCGCATCCGGAGCAGGAAATGTTATGCTTGTGGAGATTTTGTTGTCTCGTTGAGGTTGGAAGGACTTTAGGACTCTATTGGAGGTTTTCGGAAAACGTCATCCCGACTTAAGAGTGATTCAGTCTAAAGACCCTGATCGCGTTGTCCCTCAGGATCTGCGTCCTCACGTTTTCTTCCAATTTCAGGCCATCAAATGCAGGCTGGCCGCAAAAAGGGATAATCTGTACCGAACATGAACTTATGCGGAATCAATTTGCTCATGTAGTATACAAAAATCGGAACAAATCTCTTTGGAGACCATCCTGAAAGATCAATAAACACGTTGGATTTGTGCATCGCGACTGCTAATTGCGCTTCTACCCACGGGAATGCCTGGTGAGCCATTATGATTCGCAGCTTCGGGAAATCCGCCGCGACGCTGTCTAAATAAATCGGGTTGGCATAATCGAGTTTCGCACCTCCTCCGCCTGCTAAGCCTCTCCCCCAACCCGTTGTTCCTGTGTGAAAAATAATCGGAATATCCAGTTCCACACATTTTTCGTACAGGGAGTTAAACTTGTTATTGTTAGGGTAAAACGCCTGCGCGATAGGATGGAGTTTTAGCCCTCTCAGATCCAGATCCTGTATCGAATGCTCTAACTTTTTAATCGCAGAATTGCCCTTCAGCGGGTCGACAGAAGCAAATCCGATCATCCTCTCCGGATAATGCGAGACGTAAGAAGCGACTATTTCATTTGGAACCCTTGGCAGGCGCGATCCGGTCTCTGCGTCCCACCCAAGAACAATCATCTTTTCAATACCACAGGAATCATATTCCTTGACCAGTTCCTCAGGAGTGGCTTCGTTTGCTGGGGTTCCGAACATCTTCTCGGCAGCTTTGTTATATTCTCCGCCAGAAGCTGTGTATTCCTTGACAGGAATGTGAACGTGGGTGTCCACGAAACCTTCGACCAAATTGTTTCAGCCGCTTGTGTAGGTTCTATTCCATCAAGTCATCTAGAGTATCTTGTTCCTTGACTTTCAGGGCATCAAAGATCTCTTGGAATCTGTTTAACTCCATTGAGGTGGACCCCATTGCATAAAGTTCTCTGGCTTCAGCTTCTTTATTCTCTCTTTTTTTCGCGAGTTCGATAACCCCTTGTAGTTTTCTCGAGGGAACGACGACTACTCCGTCGTCGTCTCCCACGATCACGTCTCCAGGATTGACTAGCACGCCACCGCACTGAATTGGCACGTTGATCGAACCGGGAGTGTTCTTTGCCGCCCCCATTCCGCTCACGAATCTCGCAAAACATGCGAATCCCATCTTCCGAAGTTCTTCGGAATCTCGCACTGCTCCATCTACTACTATCCCTGCAATTCCAGTGTGAACAGATTGGTGTGCCATCTGGGATCCAAACATCGCCGAGGAAGACGATCTTCCATTCACGACAAGTACGTCGCCAGGGGAGCATAATGTCATGGCGCGATGTACGGTAATATTGTCGGCAGGGAAACAATCCACAGTTACCGCAGGCCCTGTCACTTTCATTCCTCGACCGATCGGTTTGATTTGCCAATCCATCAAATTGTTTGTTTCTTTGCCAAGAGATTCATGAAGGGTCGCAACCCCGAACCCGGATACTTCTTTGATCAGGGAAGTGTCTGGTCGATTTATTTTCTTCACGATAATTGCCAAAATGCCAGCATTTCTCCAACGCGGTTTGTTTTACCTAGAAGCGATGTATCGTGTAATCCCTCTATCCATTCGCAATTTCTTTCAGAGCATTCAACACGTGGTAAATATCTTCCTCTGAAATATCTTTGTGAGTGACGCAGCGGAACTCTCTTTCACTTCTCGGAGCTACTCTTATCCCCCGCTTTTCCAATAGTGCTGCCACCTTCATTGCGTCTAGTCCAGGATTGGTCACGCCGACCAAGACTATGTTTGACTCTACTATGTTCTGATTAATTTTTAAATCCCCCGATAGATCCCGGAGGCCCTTTGAAAGTAGCGCAGCATTCTTATGATCTTCCTCCAGACGAGCTACCATATTTTGGAGAGCCCAGAGCCCAGCTGCTGCTAAAATACCTACTTGGCGCATTTGGCCACCCAGGTTCCTTCTCTGAGCCCTTGCTGTTTCCACGAACCCTCTGGATCCCAAAATCAAGGATCCTACGGGCGCCGCGAGACCCTTTGATAGACAAAACATTAGGGAATCTGAAGAGCGTGCGAGATCTTTGACATTGACACGAAGAGCAACGCTGGCATTGAAAATACGCGAACCGTCTAAATGCACCTGTAAATCATGATTTCGGGCGCAATCATAAATTTCAGCAGAATCCTTTACCGACGACACAGTTCCTCCGGAATCCGCGTGAGTATTTTCATATGTGACCAACCTCACGGGTTGTTGACCCGTCGCTTTTTTGAAGTCCAAAAGACGACGCAACGCATCGAGAGTCACCATTCCCCTGTTATCTAAAATCTGCACGGGCGTAGCTTGCAGAAACTCCGAGTAACCCTCCTCTCGCGTGATAATATGCGCTCGGGCTCCCGCGATGAAACTTTCGCTTCGTTTGAGGTGAGTTAGCAGAGCTATAAGATTTCCCATTGTGCCGCTTGGAACAAAAAGACTCGCCTCCTTTCCTAACATCGTGGCGGCAAAAGCTTCTAGCTCATTTGCGCTCGGATCTTCACCGAACCCATCGTTTCCTAACTTTGCTTTGGAGATGGCCCTTAGCATTTCAGGTGTGGGCAAAGTTGACGTGTCAGAACGAAGGTCAATTTGTCGGGACATCGATGCAGTCCAAAAATTTCCAGTTCAGAAAGATAAATGTGATTCTGAGATGATGTGGTGCTAGTGTCTGAGATATGCGTAAATCTCAAGACGGATGGCGCAGGTCGAAAGCCGTGATCGTTACGACGGAGCCCTCTTCTATTTCCAAGATCTACACAGAACGGTCGTCTAGATCCAAGGTCGCTTTTGAAAACGCGAAGAAATGGCTCCCCGGAGGTGTTGCAAGAAACTCCGTGCTCGCACCTCCATATCCGATCTTTATCGAGACGGGAAAAGGATCGTATATATGGGATGTGGACGGAAATGAGCTGATCGATTTCCAGAACAATTTTACTTCCCTCATCCACGGCCACGCAGATCTTGACGTTATGGAGGCAGCCCGAGCGCAGATGGAAAATGGCACGGCGTTCGGAGCTCCCACGGAACTGGAGTACGAACTTTGCGACGTGGTGGGTAGAAGGATGCCTTCCCTGGAACAAATGAGATTCGCAAACTCGGGGTCTGAGGCTGCTCAGTACTGCATCTTAGCGGCGAAAGCCTACACGGGCAAGAAAAAAATCGTAAAGTTTCAGGGCGCCTTCCACGGATTAAATGAACACTTGATGGTGAGCATGCATCCCACATATGTCGATAGTGCCGCGGAAGGCCCTTTAGGGCAACTTGATTCAGAAGGTATGAACGGGTCCATTCTCCAGACGACGTATGCCTTACCATACAATCAGCTCGGCCCACTAAGCAAGCTCCTGGAAGCCGAAGCACATTCCATTGCAGCAATAATCGTCGAACCCGTCTTGGGTGTTGGCGGTCAAATTCCCGCGACGGAAGAGTTCTTGCATGGAATGAGAGAACTAGCCACGCGATATGGTATAGTTCTAATTTTTGACGAAATAGTAACGGGTTTCAGGCTCGCTGTGGGCGGAGCTCAAGAAAAATTTGGGATTAGAGCTGATCTCACTGCTCTCGGAAAAATCGTAGGCGGCGGTTTTTCAGTGGGTATGTTTGGTGGAGAAAGAGAGATCATGGAAGTATTTGATCCGTCCAAAGGCCCGAGAGTTCCATGCTCTGGAACCTTTGCGGCTAATCCTGTTACCTTGACCGCAGGTCTCACGACGTTGAGGAAACTAAACATGGAATCGTATGAAATGCTTGATGGAAAGGCCAAGAGGGTGGAAAAATGGCTCGACGAAAATTCCCCTCGTTTTGGAATCCCCGTTAATTTGACTCGAGCGGGCTCTGTATTCAATCTGCATTTTGTAAATAACGAAGTTACGCAATACTTCGATCTCAGGGAAGAGAATAAGAAAATGAAAAATGATTTTTACATTTCAATGTTCAATCAGGGAATTTCGATGGCGGCTCGCGGTATGTGTTGCATATCCACTCCGATGACAACTCAGGACATCAACTCATTCATCGACGCGATGGAGGTTAGCTTAGATGCCGTTCGTAGTGCATCGTGAGTAGTGCCTTGATGTAAATTATGTCTTAATCCCAATTTTTTTAATGAATCATTAATTGGCGTTTTCTAAAGTATGAAGCCACCTATAAAGTCTGAAACTACAACCGAAGCAAAGACCGGAGGACAGCTTTTGATGAAGCTGCTACAGAATGAAGCCGCACAATTTGTATTCGGGACGACAGGCGCAGGACTGGCTGATGTTCAAGATGCAATGGTCGTAGTAAAACCTCCAAAATTCATTCAGGGCCTCCACGAATTCGTCAGTGTAAGCGCTGCCTGCGGATATTGCCTCGCCTCGGGCAAGACGGGGTATGCCCTAATTGATCGAGTAGTCGGAACTCAGAATGCGATAGGGGCGCTGTATGGAGCCTATCAGAACTTCGCGGCTGTTGTCGTTCTAGCAGCGAAGGATGTTCCGGGAATCCCGCTGGAACCAGATGCGGCACATTATCATTCTGACATGTTGCAGATGGTGAAACCTTGGGTGAAATGGATTGCTGAAATCCAATCAATCGAAGGATTGGCCCTAACGTTCGAAAAAGCACTGTTCATGGCAAATTCAGAACCCACCGGACCAGCATTCATCACTTTAAGACGCGATCTGATGTCCCGGCAGATCGAGCGAGGTCCGACCCAGAAGGTTTCGACCCCACGCCTTTCTGCAAGGGTACCCGAAGATAATGTCTTAGAAAAAATCGCAGACGAAATTTCGTCGCATCCCGCAACGAGTTTGGTGGTTTCCCACATAGGTAGAGCTCCCAAAGCGGTTGAATCCTTGATCAAGTTCGCTCATGCATCGGGTTCGGGAGTCATCGAACGACGCTATTTTATGAGTTATCCGGTCACAGATCCCCTGCATGTAAATTTCTTCTACATTCGCAAACCTCCCACGCTGAACCAGCTTTTGAAAAAAGGAGATCTAGCGATTTTGCTTGAAACCGGGCTGTCAGCGAATCAAAAACTTCCCGAGGGTTTGGATGTAATCGATCTCTCCAGCGATCCTTTGCATCGCCAAGACCTCCCTTTAGGAGGCGACGACGGATCCATGATGTTTCCTGCGCTTCTTAGAGTAGCATGCGATCTTGGCCCCACTCTTACCAAGCTGACCAATATAATCGAAACACGCTCAACTTCCGAAACAAGAAAGCGGGTTTCGGAAAGGATTGTCGAATTGACCGAGAATCATGCAAAGCAAATGACTCAAAGGCGAGAAAAAGCAAAGGAGTCTTTCGCGAGTGGCAAGCTGGACAGCTGGTCGATCGGATACGTGATTAACAAGCATCTAACCGAGAGCATGATTTGGGTCAATGGGACCCCCATCCTCACCTACACTCCGATGATCGAAACGGTGGAAATTACTCGCCCTGGTTCCTATTTTGGCAATCCAAGTACGCACGTCGGGGTAACAGTAGGGATGGGTTATGGTGCCGCGCTCGCCGATCGAGAATATGTTAACGTCGAAAGCTTTGCCGATCATTCTATCGGAAGGCTCAGTGAAAGTTCCCGAACCGTCCTTTGTTGCATTGGAGACGGTGAAGCAATTTTCGGGAATCTTGATTCGGCTCTGTGGACATGCAAGCACTACGGCCTCGGCGTTGTTTATATCGTGTTCAACAATTCGTGCTGGGGAATTGACGCCGCGTTCATTGAGCACGCTTCGCAACATTGGGCGAAGTCGTCGCAGGATTTCGAGTTCGTAGACATTGATGCACCCAGCATTGATTTCGTCCATCTGGGGAAAGCATTTGGCGTCCAAACTTATTCCGTCAGCGACGCACCATCATTCGACTTTGCTCTCGGCAAAGCCATCGCAGAATCCAGAGGAGGCGAACCGGGATTGATCGAGTTAAAGCTCGAGAAATTTACTGGTTCAGCGCCTTCTTCGATTCCCTAGGCGTCTAGGAACGATTTCTTTTTGCCAGATAATTTTGGATTCTTCGCAAACCTTCTTCGAGTTTGGAAGTGGGTGACGCAAAACTTATTCTCAAATGCCCGTCTCCTTCAGAACCGAAGCTGGAACCAGGGATCACAACTACGTGCGCTTCCTTGGCTAACTCCTTTGCAAGCGTTTCATCGCTTCTCGAGTACTTTGAAAAATTCGGAAAGGCGTAGAAGGCGCCCATCGGTGCTGTTACCTGAACTTCTGGGATTTCCTTTAACATCTTGACGACTAGTTCTCTCCTCTTAGAAAATTCGGCCGTCATTTGGCTGACGCATTCCTGAGAGGCTTTTAGGGCAGCCAGCGCGGCGTACTGGCTCACAGTGGGAGCGCAGATCGCTGAACTTCTGTGGATTTCCTGAAGTTTGGGTGAGATTTCCGCGGGCGAAGCAAAGTAACCAATTCTCCATCCGGTCATTGCGTACGCTTTACTGAAACCGTCTTGAGTGATTGTCCGTTCCAGCATACCGGGGATGGATCCGATGGAATAATGTTTGTTGTTTTCATATACGATGCTGGAATAAATTTCGTCTGATAAGACGAGCAAGTCATGCTTTACAACGATCTCAGCTATCGATCTCAAAGTTTCGAGATTCTGAACTCCGCCCGTAGGATTGTTAGGACTGATCAAAGCGAAGGCCTTGGTCCTCGGAGAAATGGCTTTCTCGAATTCTTCCGGGTCAATCTGAAAATTGGTTTCCTCGCGAATTGGAATGAAAACCGGCTTTGCCCCTTCTAACGCCACGTTCTGCAGAAATGCGGGATAGAAGGGATTTGTCATGATCACTTCATCTGCATGGGAAAGCAGTCCTTTGCAGATCACGCTCATTCCTTCCTGGGATCCGCAGACCACGGTAATTTGATCCGGAGAGTAGCTGAGGCTATTTTGTTTATGCAATTTTTCAGAAATAGCAAAACGAAGATCTGGCAAACCTTCACTCGGAGTGTAGTGCGTCTTTCCTTCTCTTATCGCCCCAATCGCGGCCTCGCGAATATGCTCTGGAGTATCGAAATCAGGCTCTCCCACATTTAGGTTAATGAGGTCCTTGTACCCGAGAGATCTGGCGTAGCGCGCCATCTCCACCATTCCGTAGCGTGGAGTGTTGTTCGCATACTCTGAGATCCAATGGTGAGGCATATTACTCGATTCTCGATTGCAAGCAAAATCGCAAAGTTACCAAACGACGGGACACGGAAAAGACACAAACCTAAATATTTGCTTTGGGTGTACTTCTATGATTTTGGTATGAGCGAGGTGACCGATGAATTCGAGGTCAACGCTAGGCGTGTCACCGAAGAACAGATCAAAGCTGTGGTTCCAAGAGATCTTCTCCCAAACGGTGCGTATGCCCCGGTCAACGGAATTTACGACATCGGGTGGAAGGAGTGGATGAATTTGCCATACGCAGACTTTGCCAGAGAAATGAGAGACTTTGACGATTCGGTGATCCGTGAAAATAGAGAATGGATTTTGAGGCTCGCCCCCATGATCGAGAAAGGAGAACTGTCTAAAGAAGAGATCAGGTTATGGGAGTTAGAAAATTTTCTTACTGTGGATTCTTTTCCTATCAAGATCGCGAGTCATGTGTTTCACAATCTTCAGAACCGGGAGGTCAAAGACATCATTCTCAGGCATACCTCTGAAGAAGTGGGACATGGTGAATTGAAGGCCGATTTTCTAGTCCAAGGATTCGGAATGGATCGAGTTCGCGATATTTGGAACGGGAAACAGCTTGTCTCAAGGAAAGCAAATTTTGCTGATGCAAACCCCAAAGTCGAGGAACTGGGGAAAATCAGTCCGGCTCTCGCCTATGCGACGGTCCCCTTTGCGGAACGCAGTCTCCCCATGCTTAACCAGATAATGGGTCGCGCGTTGAGGAAACAGTACCATTTTCCCGATAGTATCCTAGGGTTCTACGACCTACACACCTACGTGGATATCTACCATGAGCGATTGGGGCTCTATGTTATGGCGAAGTACGGGGGTGGTAAGAAGGGGCAAGAACTTTTTAGAGATTCTGTGGAAACGATCCGCCGCGACCAAGCTGAGATCTTTCGTGCTGGTTATGACGCTATGAAGGCGCAGTAATTTTTTGACCGAAAATCACGTACATTCGATAAGGATCGATTGCATCAACTGTCACGAACCCAACAAGATTACCGTGAGGCTCCCAACCGCGATCAAGTGTGAGCACTGTGGTACCATCTTTGATGCTAGAATTAGCATTAGAGAACCCGGGGCCGCAAGGAAAGAAAAAGAATAATCTATTCCCTAGTAGTTGGGAAGAAATACACTTTCTTTTCTGAGAGCTCAGGATCCAGTTCTGAGTGCATTCGCCGTATCTTTGAAATCTTTGAGGAAATTTTCCAGTACTCCCCATGTTTTCGTGAAATCTATAGCGATTCGCAGAAAGGGCGATCTAGCTTCATCTGGAAGAGTGCCCTGACCGACATACCAACCTTTCGCCGTGAGGGATTTTACGACCTCTCGCATTTCATACTTCTTCGACGTGATCAAGAGCCACGGAACCAGATTCCAGATCGAGCTCAATCTCGAACGTTCAAACCCTTCGATTTTCTCTATTTCGTCGGAAAGCTGTTGTGTCAAATCCAGATCGTGTTTCAGACATCTCGCGTACCCTTCCAAGCCGAGATGCTGAACGAGCGCCCAGAACGCAAAGACCGAAGCACCGATCCGCGAGGAGCCGGAAATCACCGATTGATACGTTCTCTCCACAGGGATGCCCTTCAGATAATCCCGGTCGCGGATGATGAAAGAGCTGATCGGTTTGGGGACAAGGTACTTGTGGGGATCAGCTGTCATGCTTTTGACCTGAGGCACTGTGAAATCAAACGGTGGGACTTTGTATCCTAGTTCGCGAAGAAAAGGAAAAAGAAACCCGCCGTAAGCTCCATCCACGTGTAGGTGGATTCCATGTTTTTCCGCGACCTCCGCAAATTCCTCGACCGGATCCATCGCGCCTATGAAGACATCAGGTGCCGTTGCAACCAGCATCACTGTGTTTTCGTTGATCAAGCTCTCGATTTGATCCATTTTTGGCTTCAAATAATGATCAGTGTCTGCGACCCGCAGTTTTACCCCCGTAACTTCGCAGCCCAGCGACCAGCTGTAATGCGAGTTAACCGAGGCTACAACCTCCGGCCTATCTTTTTTGTAAAGATCGCGCGCCAGCCTCACTGCCGCAAGATTCGATTCCGTCCCGCCGTGATTGATGTAACCGCCAGCCTCCTCAGCATTCGTTCCAAGCAAGGATGCGATCAGCCGCACACACTCTGACGAGATTTCATATGAAGCCGGATTGTACCTCTTTCCTAGTGCGGACTGTCCGGTGGTCATCACCTCCGGCATTGCAAAAACCTTCTTTGCAAAGGGATGCGCGTCGGGGAAGATCGCGGCGAGGAAAAGAAATCTGTCCAACGGTAAATTTTTCGCAGCCCTTTCTTTCACCATCTTGAGGACCTCGTCCTCGGCCCGTCCCTTCTTGGGAAAACTAGTCGGAGGAGGGAAATCATCTTCCCGCATCCAGGGCTCGTATTTGAAATACACCGATCCATCCTTCAGCGATTTCATTCCGTAGTCTTTGCTTTCGCTCGCTTGT
Organism: Nitrososphaerota archaeon; assembly: GCA_027886785.1. The sequence continues at coordinate 10,688 of JAPCJV010000004.1, forward strand.
TTTGCCGACGCCATAAAGTTCGGCAGCCGAGTTTCAGTTATTTAAATCGCGCTAAGACTAGATCATTGTCGTAGTTCATGTATCGAAAATTGAGTAATGCTAATCTGCCAAGTGCCATTCGGTAACGTGATCGGAAGTAAAAATGTCAATAACAAGATCGCTTCTAGCATCTCGAAGATCACTTCCCATCTTGATAAAGGGGGAGGGCGTACATGTTACAGATTCCGAAGGAAATGAATACTTAGACTTCGTCGGTGGAATAGGTGCGGTGGGGCTCGGACACTGCCATCCTGAAATTGTAAAAACCATACACGAACAATCTGACAAACTGATCGGCACGGGGCTTTATTATTCGGACACTCTCCTTGAGCTCGCTGACAAAATGGCCGAAATAGTTCCCGCTCCGCTGAAGCAGTCTTTTTTCTGCAACAGTGGATCTGAGGCTACGGAAGGAGCGATCAAGCTTGCCCTAAAAAATGCATTCGTTACTGGCAAATCGGGTACAGGTATCATTTCCTTAATGCATTCATTTCACGGAAGACTCGGCGTCACGTCTGCCGTTACGGGTAGGTCCGACTTCAAAAAGGGACTATTTGCGTATTCTGCATTCTCAGGAGCGGCTCACTCGCCTGCCCCCTATTGCTACAGATGCACCCTCAATCTGTCGTATCCGGACTGCGAAATCGCTTGTGCGAATTTCCTGGAGGAGGTTCATCGATATGGATTACCCGGAGGAGCGGCCGCGGTTATGTACGAACCGATTCTTGGAGTGGGTGGCGTAATTGTACCGCCAGACGAGTATCACGATAAAATTCGCAAACTGTGCAAAGAAAATGACATCCCGCTGATCGTAGACGAAATCTTCACGGGTTTTGGACGAACGGGAAAAATGTTCGCTTCGGAGCATTGGGGCATAAAACCCGACATCATGTGCGTGGGAAAAATCCTGGGTGGTGTCGGAATGCCCATCGCGGCTTTCATCGCTAGTGACGAGATCGCAAAATCATTTGACGCAGGAGATCACTTTTCCACTTTCGGTGGTAACCCGTTATGTGCCAAAGTTGCTTCGGCAACTATTGATGTTCTTAAGAAAAATAAGATTCCCGAAAATGCAGAAAGGGTGGGAAACTATCTTATGGCGGAATTACGTGAGATGATGAAAAAATATCCCATGATTGGAGACGTCAGGGGAAAGGGCCTTTTGATCGGAGTCGAGATAGTAAAAGATCAAATAGGAAAAGAGCCAAGCCCAGGCGAGGCAAAAAAACTTGTAGAGCTAATCTCGAAGCGAGGAGTGTTGATGGCTACAACTGGAGCATTCAACTGCACTTTGAGACTTACTCCACCGTTGGTACTTACTGAACCGGATGCATCTAATTTCTTAGTTCATTTTGAAGAATGCCTGAAATCGTTGACTTGACGTCGGATGATGCTGAGACAATTTGTTTCCGCTGGCGCCCTTGAATGAAGTGATTTGAAGGCTTAGAAATGCTACTTAGAGATTCGGAATACGTCGGTTCTATTCAACCGAGCGAAGACGAACTCCGTAACTGCCGGAAACTTCTGGAGGGCTTTCTAGATCTCCACGTACATCTTGCACCGGACACAGTAAGGCGATACTGTGATGGTGATCAATTCGCGAGCGACGTTTCAAAAATCGGATACCGCGGCTTCATAATGAAGGACCATTATATTCCGACGCCTGCGCGCTCTTATCAACTCAGAAAAGGTTACCCCAAACTTGCAATCCATGGAGGGATCGCACTAAATCGTTCAGTTGGTGGATTCAACCCCGAAGCTGTTAAGGTCGCAATACAATTGGGTGTTAAACAGGTGTGGATGCCTACTTTTGACTCGGCGAACCATTTCAAACACTTTGGGGCTTTCGGCCTCCCCAATCTGATCCCTGTCGTGGATGTCAAGTCAAGGACCAACTCTAATGAAGCAGGCCTAACAGTGCTCGATCAAGATGGAGAGATCCGACAAGACGTTGAAGAAATACTGTCCATGATCGCGGATTCAAACATAATTTTAGGAACTGGGCATCTGGGTCTCGAAGAAATCTATCTCCTTATCGACACGGCGCAAAAAGTCGGAGTCCACAAAATCCTCGTCACCCATCCCGAATTCATGGCCACAACGTGGCCCGTTGAAGATCAAATCAAGCTTGCAGAAAAAGGAGCAATCATGGAGCATTGCGCGAACATGAATTTCGACGCTAAATTCTGGGCATCGAACATCAAAAGAGTGGGCGCGGAGCGTTGCGTTTTATCGAGCGATTCGGGACAGGTGAAGAAGGGTCATCCCGCAATTGTGATGAAGGAATTTGTGGAGGCATTAATGGCGGAGGGAATCACAGAAAGCGGGTTAGATAAAATGATGAGGAGTAATCCGATGAAGCTTCTGGATCCCCCGTGATTAACGGTATGCGCTAGATTTTTCGATGGGGTTCAGAGCGACGGAAGTATTTCATTTCCGAGAAGTTGGACCGCTTCTTTTACATCCGGCCCCAAGGGAGCTATAAATGTGAACTCTGTAAATCCCTTTTTCTCTGCAAACGCAACTAGTTCCGCTACCTTATCCACACACTCTTTAGGCGTTCCGTTGATGATCATAGAATCCACGAGTGCGTCCGGCACATATTCCGCAGTCCCTTCAAAACCTCCAGCTCTGTCTTGAGCTCTCCGGCATTGCTCGACAATCTTCATGTCGATCCTAGATTTCTTTAGGAGTTCATCACTCTTGCTCGCGATGACCGCTCCCGCCTCCTGCTTTGCCCAGTTTTTCGCTTTGCGGCTATCTCTCGAAACAGAGATGCTGATCCCATAGACCCTTGTAAAGTTCCGGATTTTGGAGATCTTCCTACCTTCATCTATTTCCTTGATGCCCGAGATTTCGTCGAAAAGTCCGTTGGAAATCGCTATCAATCCCTGATTGGGCTGTTGGGAATCAAAAAATACGCCCTCGGCAACCTCACCGGCCATTCGTAGCAATTTGGGACCAACACTGGAGAGCATTATCGGAATGGATTTCGTCGGCGCGAAAAACATTTTCGTCTTTCCGATCTTTGAATAATTAGTAACTTGGGAAAGAGTAGGGTACTGAGTCCATTCGACTATCTCTCCTGAAAGGAGGCTTCTGAGTACCAGAATGGCCTCACGAAGAAAATTAACGGGGCTCGTTCTGGCGAACGCGCCAACAACTATCCTATTCCCCGGGGTGATGCCCAATTGGAACTCACTTCCTTTCATAAGTTCGGCGACAGTCGCCGCCTCGGCCGCGGTATCCACGGGATTCCGAGAATAAAGCCACGTACCACTTACTCCCAGATTCGTGGATACTTGAGGTGCTATTGCCCCCAAGAGCACCCAGGTGCTGCGATAGCCCAAATTGTCAGTAAAAAGAATCGCACTGAAATTTTTCTCGGCCAATCTGGACGCGGCAAGAATCTGTTCTGTCGTGCCCGAAGATGCGACCAGAAATTTCACTCCAAATTTTCTGGTCAAAGATATGGTCGACCCTAGCTCAGAGGAGTGGTAAATTCAAAGAACGACTTCGAAAATCATAGACCGGGACGGACGATAATCTTGTCGTAAGAGTTCTCTAACATCCTCTCCGTCAGTCCCCAGCTCTTCATCCACGCCACGGTGCGATCAAATTCCTCACGGCTATAGGGTTCCCTGACCAAAATCTCACCCAATCCAAAGTTCTCGACGTCGGCGTATTTCTTGAGATCTTCGGGAACGAGTCTCTGCCAGTATTTCTTGTAGCGGGCTGGAGCTGCCAGCATCGCATCCTGCGCTTTTTCCAATGCGTGGATGTACGCCCTAGTTTCTTCCTGGGTTGTAACGTTGCCCGCCCAAAGCAGCGTCTTGTAAATCCCGCTAATGATCTCGCGGTACCCGAGCTCTTTTGCGATGTAGTAGGCAGATGGAATCAAGTTAGCGGCTTCTATTTCTCCCGACATCAACTTGCGCAATCGCGTCGCCGGTCCGCCCTGGAATTTGACCTTCACCAATTCTCGGGGAAGATATTTTTCGAGAGCTAGGATGCCTGAGAAATGGCTTCCCGAAAGTTCTCCGACACCAACCTCGACGTTCGCCAGATCTTTGGGTTCTTTGATTTTGGAATCGGGTCTCACAAAAATGCCGTGCTCGGTTCTCATGTAAACGTCATTCACGAGTTTTCCCATGTTAGCCCCCGCGCTTACGCACACTCCCCAGTTACATGCGGCATTCATGCTTGGTGTGTTTTCAGTCGCGAGTTTTTCCCCACTGATACGCGGAAAATCAGGAGCGTTATAAGTCTCGTCAAAAACATCCTCTCTGAATTCCACATCGAGTCCAACCTCAGAAAAGTAGCCATTGTCATAGGCAATCAACTCATGCAAGCGTTTGAAGTGTGGGACTACAAGGATCTTCCGCTTCATCGTGGCTTCGTATGACATAGCGATATCAAACAGGTATTCAGTCTATTAAGCATGATTGATTTCTAATCGATGTTAGCGGTGTGAGAATGTTGAATGGCCCACCTAACTTTTAGCTCTTTGTAATTCGCCATATCCTTGATCCTTGCGTGCCCTTGTAAGCGAGACTCCTTTCTTCACTGCGTCCGCAATTGCTTCTTCCTTTGAGGTGATTTCTTTAACCGATTCCAGCACCTCTTTCGCTTTGGAACTCGGGACGCAGACGACGCCACTATCATCTCCCACAATGATGTCTCCCGGGGATACGCGAACGTCCACTACTGTTACTGGCTCATTGATCGTTTCTACCTCCACTCGATCTTTCCCCGTCATCATGAACCGTCCCACACTGAAAACCGGGTACTTCATTTTGCGAATAACATCCACATCTCGGCAACATCCGTATAGTACCGTCCCGGATAAGCCCATCTCAATTGCCTTCATGGTCAGAAGATCTCCCCACGTTGTGCAGTACAATCTTCCGCCATTGTCTACGACTATAACGTCTCCCCTTTTTGCTTGGTCAATGTACGTCACCCATTTTTTCTTGATAGTCTGATCAGTGGGAATGTATCGGACGGTGAATGCGGTGCCGCACATTTTCAGTCCATCAGAGATCGGGAGGATTCCCTGCAGACCTCCTTTGATACTCAATCTGTCGAGCGCGTCGGAAATACTAGAGGTGGAAAAGCGCCCTAAATCCGCGGCAAAATTCAAATTAACAAATCCTCCGAAAGAATCAATTCCAAATTGAAGACAATTTTATTCTGAAAAACTAGCAATTCAGGGCATTGTGACATGCCGCAGAATGCCCGGGGGTTTTGTCCAGCAACTTCGGTTCTTCGGTCGCGCAAATTTCTGTAGCATATTTACAGCGCGGCCTGAAAACGCATCCCTGTTTTACTTGGAGGCTTTCCTCCAATCCCGTAGAGATGAGATCGTCACTAAGCGGAATCGCAGCCTGAAGACCGGGTGTGGACGAAAGGATAAGCTCAGTGTATGGGTGATGCGGTCTGGAAAACAACTCTTTCGCTTCACCTTCTTCGACCAGTTTCCCGAGGTACATAACGAGAATGCGGTCGCTGGAGACCTTGGCAGTCGCCATATCATGCGTGATCATAAGGACGGAGAGCTTTCTGGAGGACCTTAGTCCCATCAAAAGCGATATGATGTTGTATCTTTGAGCGGCGTCCAACATCGTGATCGGCTCATCTGCAATGAGAAGTTTGGGATCTGGGGCGAGCGCGCGGGCTATGTTGACGCGCTGTTTTTCGCCGCCGCTCAACTGGTGGGGATACCGTCTCATCACTCTGGAGGGGTTTAGCCCCACTTCTTGAAGGAGCTTAACTACGGAATCTTCTATCGCAGAAGAAGACTTTTCTCCGGTGAGGCGCTTTAACGGACTGGACAATGTAGCGAAAACATCCTTTCTTGGATTCAAGGATTCGAAGGGATCCTGATAGATCATTTGGACAGTCTTCCAAAATTCCAATCGATCACTCCCCGATACGTGAGTGACCTCTTTCCCATTGAGAAGGATCGATCCATCCGATGGAGAAGTTATTCCCATAATGCATCTCGCGATGGTTGTCTTACCGGATCCACTTTCCCCCACTATGGATACAAATTCAGATTCGCTGACATCAAACGAAACGTCATCCACCGCCTTGATGACGTTAGAATCGCGACCGAAAAAGCCGCGATCCTCTTGAAACCACGTACGCAAGTTGACTACCTGCAATAGTGCTTTCTTATCATCGCCCATCTGGGGGGCGTTGTCCGCCTTCAGTACTTGTGACACGCGACGCTTCTCCCCTTCTTGGCTTCCTTTAACAGAGGCTTTTCCTTTTTACAGCGATCGAACACGTACTTGCAGCGGTTCGCATATTTGCATGCGTTCATCAAAGGAAATTGCGAATCGAGTTCGCCCTCTACTATTATGTCCTGCTTTACAGCTCGATCCTTTTCAAAGGAAGGAATAGTACTTAGAAGCATCTCCGCATACGGATGCATGGGTTCAGACAAAACTTCTGACAAAGGGCCCGATTCAACGATCTCTCCAGCATACATAACGATCACATTCTCGACGAGGCCACTGAGCAAGGAGATTTCATGAGTGATGAAGATCAGCGATAGTCCTTTTTTCGTGATCTCTCTTTTCAAAAGAGAAAGGATTTGCCGTTGCACGACCACGTCGAGAGCCGAAGTTGGTTCATCCGCGATTAGTATCTTGGGGGACAACGCAAGTGCCAGCGCAATAACGACACGCTGCCGCATGCCTCCGCTAAATTGGTGGGGAAAGTCCTTCACGCGATCTGATTTTATTCCCACCTCCGTCAAAAGGCGAATCGCAGTCGCGTTTGCTTCGTGCCTAGTCACTGTCGAATCGTGATTTCTGATCACCTCGGCGATAGGCTGTGAGATGTTTTTCACAGGATTGAGTGAGTTCATCGCCGATTGGTAAATCATGGAAATCTCTTTCCATCGATAGTTCATCAGCTCGCTCTTGGTCATTGTGATGACGTTCTTCCCCATGTACTCTACTACTCCGTCTACAATTTTTCCCGGAGGTTCAATTGCATTCAGAAGACACATTCCGAAAGTGGTCTTCCCGCTTCCTGATTCTCCCACTACACCTAGAGTGTAACCATGAGAGGGTAAACTCACAGATACCGAGTCGAGAGCCGTAACCTTCGAAAATCGTGAGGTGTAGTTTACAGTGAGATTTTTTGCTTCGAGGAAAGGCACTTCTGTTTTTTTACACGCTCCAGCTTTTCAGATTGTCAGTCGCGGATTCATGATTTCTTCCAGGGAGAACCCGATCAATGCAAATCCGAGGGCGAACAGCGAAATTAACAATCCTGGAGCTAGGATCCACCACCACGCTCCCGCTGTAAACCCATACTGCTGCGCCCAATACAGAATGCTTCCCAGACTTACAACGTTAGGATTTCCAATCCCCAAGAACTCCAGCGCGGTCGCAATCGCAATGGAGAAGACCACGTTTAAAACGAAGTATGCAACCCCTATCGCCCCCACCTCTGGTACCAAGACCCGCATTACGATCGAAAGATCACCGAGCCCGCTCGTTCTCTCCGCGTCGACGTAGCTCAACCTTTTCATGGAAGCGACCTGCGCCCTCACCGCTCTGGTAACCGGAGCCCAGAGAAACGCGATCAGGAGCAAGGCGATCAATTCATCGGTCGCAATGAACAAGACACCGATGAGAATCATGAGCGGAATGATTGGAAAAGTCAGAATAGAGTCTGCAGTTCCAGAAAGGACGCCTTCCAATTTGCTGTAGTACCCCGCAAAGACCCCCGCAAAAAAACCTAGTAGGGCAGCTCCCAAAGCTGCAACGACGGCAACTAACAATGACGAGTAAGACCCCCAGACAATTTCTGTTAGCAGATCGCGTCCGAGGTAATCCGTCCCAAACGGATGCGCGATGTCGGGGGGCTTGTCGACAGCTGGCGAGTTTTGATAGGGCGAATACGGAGACAATAACGAGCCG
>JAPCJV010000040.1 GCA_027886785.1 Nitrososphaerota archaeon
AGCGAAGACGCGTCTACCCAAGAAACAGATCCAGTTTTGTTTACCACAATAGTTGAAGGAGAGCCAAATGAAGTAAAATTGATCGACGGGGTGCGAGATGGCACACTACCATCGGGAATCTGAATCCCGAAATTTACTGCATATTGTTGAAAGTAAGCTAGATTTACAGTTGCAGAATCCGTTGCCGTACCGTTTGTGTTTTCATTCGTAATCCATCTTAAGGAAGAATTAGAACCGGGAAGAATCGGGGCTACATTCCACTTGCTGCCGTAATCGGCTTGCAAAGTTCTGGGAGTGATACTCAGATTTTGAAACAGGTTCACCCCATTGAACGTGTAACTCAATACAGCCTGCGGAGTACTGGCTCCTGAGAGCTCAAAAGTCAGAGGAACTGCTTTTGTGACGTAAAGGGAATACATCGCCGAATCACTCCCCTGGCTGGAATTCGCGAGAATTGTCAAGTTATACATGCCCGGAGTGGTAGCTGCAGGCATAGAGATCGTGAAGGGAACCATGACGCCTGCTGCAGAAGGGAGTGCCGGATTTACCGCGAACGTACTCGTCGCTCCGTCTGGCAATCCCAAAACGGAAAGAGTCGTTGCAACTCCGATTCCTGTGAGGGTTATATTGAACGCGGTATTCGCTCCCTGTGTTATGTTCCCGGAATATTCTGGAAGACTTAGAGCAAATATGGAGAATTTAGCTTCAATCGTCCCCGGTCCTGAGATCTTAGCGACGGTCGAAGAAGACTTGGCGTTTCCAAAGGTAAACGAAGAAGCTAGCCACTCAGCGAAAATGTACGGATTGCTCGCCTGCCCCTGGATCTGAATTTGGGAACCTGCCTCAAACCAGTTAGCTCCAGACGGCTGAGTCGTCCCTGCTTGCGGAGGATTTACGGCGATCGTTACTTGAAACTGGTGATCGTAAATGAGTACGATAATTTTACTCGAAGAGGCAATCCCGTTACTAGATTGGAGAGCAGTCCATCTCTCCACTGCGCCAGACCCCTGGAGCAAAGAGTTTACTGACCACGAAGAGCCGTCGTCCATGTAGTAAGTAGTGGGTAGCTGACTGAGTGTCGACAGGTGTTGCGTTCCATTGGAATAGTAATTGAGTGTCGGAGGGTTGTAGCCCACACCGCCCGCTTGAATCGCGTAGCTTAAAGTGATTCCAAAAATGCTCGTCGCACCCGTTATGAACTGGAACGCATCCGCCCCGATCGTCGCGCCGTTGGAGGAAAGGAATTGGAGCAAACCGGGGCTTGAAAAGGAAAGTAAATGCGAAGCTTGGGCAAAAAGCGTGATGTTAGTGACGACGTTTCTTTCTTCGATCCACATTGTTCCTGTACTGAGCGAGGACTTTGGATTCGTGTAACTAACCTTGGTCTCCTGTCCATAGAAGGGAGAAACGCGGTACATCTCCGTCATAGGTCCAGAGAAAAAGCCGTTCGAATTTGCGTTCAGTGGCAGACCCATGAAGGTCGACGCACCAGCCGCGTTGTAATTTTGATAAGCCGTCGAACCCGTATTCCAGTCTTTTGAGTACATCAGCACCTGCCCTCCGGAAAAATATAGATTGAGCAACACACTATCACCAGGATTCACGGGTCCTGAGTAAGCAGTCAGTCCGCCACCCCCGCCCTGTGGGAAAACGGAATTCCCTGACGAATTGAATACTTCATAAACAAAGTTGAATCCGCTGGTGTAGCCCCCGGCGGAGAACGGCCAATCCCACGACAACCCAACCTGGTACCAGTAGCCCTTGTCACTCAGCCCGTTGAGAAGATACGCGGGTCCGTAGCCGTAAGAATCGGATTGTTCAATAGCGGTTACGTTGTAGGAGAGATTTGTGAAATTTTGGGAAAATGTCAGCCCCAGCTGCTGATCGTAATTAGCTTTCGGTAAGCTGAGGTTTGCTTGCAGGGGTCTACTGGAGAGTCTTTGCGAAGTTTTTGCAGGATAAAATCGCCCCGAATCTTGGATCGCTTTCAAAGTTTGCAAGTGCTCTGAGGGGATCGTCCCCTTGTAATTGGTTGCTGAAACGGGTGGAGATGTGGCTAATGGTGCATGATGTGTACCACTGGACGTTACAACCGGCGAAGCTAAAGACAAAAGAAATAGAATGGAGGTAATTGCGGTCAGAAGGATAGTCTTCTTTCGGAACGCGGCGGATCTATTGAACAAGAAAATTCCCCTAAGTAAGATTTGCTTTTAGAGGCGAGTTAGAGTGCACTGGGGAGTCGCAGAACTTCAAAAATCGAAAAAATCACAAAATACTTTGTGAATTTCGACTATGGTTCCCGGCTTCAACCGGCGTTAAGTTATGAGGAAGTTATCAGGCAACGTGACGGAATCAAAATGATCCGGTTGGATTCGTACGGCATTAGGAAGAAAAGATTGAATTCGATCTTGGTAAAGGCGATCGAAAAAGGAAAAAAGAACTTTTCCCGATGGAGGAAGCTGAAAATTCATTTCACGCTAGATATATTCCAGATGACCTCGACCCGCGTTGAAGACCCTATCCGGGACAACGAGGCGGTTCTTCTTTTCCTTGTAGAGCCTGCGCAATTTATCAAACGATGCATCTGGATCTGCCGCGATGAGTTTTGCTAGTTCGTCAAAGAATCGCAGCCTCTTCTTGTCCTGCATCCTGTTGTTCGGCCTCGGCGCGCGCGCGCCCCACGCGTCCCACTGGAGCAATTCCATCTTGTTTAGTGCGGCGAGGTCTTTCACGATGCTCCCCGCGACGAACCACAGTCCTCTGAGATTTCCGTTGAAAATTCCAAACTTGGAGGGATCGAGCTCTTCTTTGCGGCACCTAATCCATGGCTCGCCCGCGACGAGGAAGTGATCGCGAGGGACATCGAGTACATCATGCTTGACGTTTTTCTGCCAGTATTGGTCAAACTGTGGATCAACCAGCACCCAGCGCTTCTCCTTTGCGTTCCAGTATTCGCAAAGAGAGTGATCCTCATAAAAGCCCGGATTGAAATAATCGCCGAACCCATATCTCGATCTCGCGGGTACTCCCCTAGCCCTCAGCATTCCGACGAGCAGTACGGCAAAGTGGTGGCAAACTCCTGCCAGGCGCTGCTCCGGCTTTCGAGGGATTGAAAGCGGCTGATCCTTTAGGGCAAGAATGCCTCCGAGCAATCCATCCAGTCTGCGAATATGCGATTCGTTCTCTAAACGCTCTTCTGAAATAGGGACACCATAGAACGGTTCGGCTACGAACTGATGGATGCCGAGGCCCTGAACGATCTTGGCGAGTTCGCCTACATCGCGCGGCAGTTTCCTCAATTCTTTTGCGTACTTACCGGGGGAAGTCATCAATCCAGGAGACTTGTAGTAATCGAGGATTTGCTTTCGACTGGTCGGCAACTTGTTTTTCCCTCTCCTAGATTTTTCCTTCCGCTGGGGCTGTACTGTGTCTTCTTGTCAACTTATCGGAGGGTCGTGGAGCTTAATCCAGTGAAGGGACGACTTCCTTCGCAAAGGGGAGAATGCTGTTTAACGCTGGGTAATCCATGAAGTAGATCATGAATCGTTGCACTCCCACCTTGATGTAGTCCGCGAAACGATCAGTCACTTCCTCAACTGAACCAAAGATGTATTCTTTCCTAATATCTTCCAGCTTTACCGTCATCGGTTGCTTGCCCAGTCGTTTTCTCTCCGGGCTAGTTGCGCTGTGTTCGTTTGTCCAATCCACCAGCCTCTGCTGTTGTTCAGGTCGGTCTGAAATCAGCAGGTATGTTTCTAGAGTCTTTTCGATCTTGTTGTAATCGATGCCTACAGCTTTGCAGTGGTCTTGGAGTACCTGCAACTTGTGGGCATAATCCGCAGTAGTCAATTCGTCGATGTTCCATGCATCAGCGTACCGCGCGACCGCTCTCAACAGTAATTTTTCCCCCTTTCCACCGATGAGAATTTTAGGGCACGGCTTCTGAAAACGGGCTTGGGCAGGCACTTGGCCCCGTTCACGCTATAGTATTTGCCTTTGAAAGTGAATCTGTCGTCGGCAGTCCAGAGCCCTCTGATTATTCTCACAGCTTCCACGAGTCGTTCGACGCGCGCTTTTGGAACCTCCTCCCACGGCAGGCCGTACGCAAGCTGCTCGTACCCGTTCCATCCCGCTCCTATTCCCAGATCCACCCTGCCATTGGACATGACATCTAGCGTCGCGGCAATTTTCGCAAGCATCGCGGGATTCCTATGAGTCGTGCAGTCGACCAGCGTTCCCAGTCGCATCGTTTCGGTAACTTGGCTCAAGCCCGCGAGGACCGTCCAGACCTCCAGAGTCTCGTCCATCAGGTGATCGGGAGCCCAGACGGATTCAAACCCCAGCCCTTCGCAGATTCGCGTTACTTCTTTCATTCGCTCGAAGTTTAGGCTTTCATCCCACGCGCTGGAGCCTGCACTGATCGGGAGATCTAGTCCAAACTTTGTCTTTGACATAATGTGAGAAATGCGAGCATGTTTGAGTAATTATGGTTTATTTTTAGGAAAGATTTTTCGAAAAGAAATACACTTCAAATGAATTTCCCAAATCTAAATTACATCGCGAAACCAGATTTTCATAATTATCACAAATGGGCTCTGCTCTAAAAATCGCGTCAGGTTAAGCATCCAGAAATTGGGATACTAGGGATCGTTTTCACACTTGCATTTTGAAAAAGAATGCTTAACAACCCTCTGATTTTTCTTGAAAAAACGTTAGACTGAAATCCGAGAGCATTTTGTGAAAAAGATGAATCCGCGGCTGAATGTATTAATCGCTTCATACCTTGAGCCAGAATTGGTGGAAGAAATCAGAAGGAGAGTCCCGGAAGTTGAAGTGATCTTTAGGCCCGACCTGTTATACACTCCAAGGTTTCACGCAGATCACACTACCCTTCCCAGCAGGACCCATGAGCAAGACAAAGAATGGGTTTCGCTACTTGGGAAGGCCGACGTGTTGTTTGACTTCGGAGTAACTCACGTCCAAGAGCTTCCAGAGATCGCACCTCACGTCAAATGGATACAGGCGACAAGTGCGGGGATTGGACAGTTCGTAAAGAAAATGGGCTACGCCGATCGAACCAAATGGATATTCACAACCGCTAGTGGAATCCACGGGCGACCCCTCGCGGAGTTTGTTATCATGTCTATGCTTGTTTTTGTAAAAGATCTCTTTCTCATCCAAGAGCAACAGGCGTCCAGGAAGTGGCAGCAGTACAGCGGAAAAGAACTCTCAGACTACACTTTGGGAATCATCGGACTGGGAAAGATCGGACGCGAGATCGCAAAACGCGCGAAGTCGTTTGACATGCATGTTGTGGGGGATCGAAGAGACCCTAAAGAGCCAATACCCTTTGTGGACGAAGTCTACGGACCCGAGGATCTTTCCATGGTTTTGAAACAGTCAAATTTTCTATGCATTTCAGTCCCTCACACGATGGAGACTGCCGGGTTGATCGGGGAAAAGGAGCTCGCGATGCTTCCGAAAGGAGCTGTTCTAATCAATATTTCACGAGGAGCGGTCGTGGATGAAGCTGCTCTAATTAGATCCCTCCAAACTGGGCATCTAGGAGGCGCCTCTTTGGACGTTTTCGCTCAAGAACCCCTTCCCGCCGCCAGTCCGCTTTGGTCAATTCCGAGAGTGATCGTGAGTCCCCACTCTGCCAGTACGAACGCCAACGAAAACAAACGCCTCACGGAACTTTTCATCGAGAACTTGCAACATTATCTAAAGGGCGAACCCCTGCGCAACGTCCTGAATGTAAAGAAGCTCTATTGAAGGGTACTCCACTTCAATTTTCGGGCGGCCAGACTCTTCAGTCTAACCCCTTTCTCTTTTGTTTACCTTTTGATTAGTCCGCCGATCTCCGCCGCACTTCTTGAGAGAGTTCTCCTCACTAATGCCCCGGCGACGGCGCCTCCGATCAGCGTTGTAAAAGCGATTATCAAAAGCTCTCCCCAGTATCCTCCGGAGATCGCATCCGCGACTGTCCCCGAAGTAAACCGCCCGTCAATAAAAGAAGCGAAAAGTCCGACCCGAGCTGACAGGAAAATAAATTTCCACTTCGATGGCCAGCTCGTAATCCCCAGATCGAGCAAAGCTACAGGAATAAGGAAGAACAAGTAAATGGGTATGGTAGAAAGCAGGGCGACGCCGTCTGCAGGGGTTGGGTTATTTCCGTAAAAACTACCGGGCGGGCGGAGAAACTGAAGGGCATACGAAGTGAACCCAATCGACGCTCCGAGATATACTGCCATCAAAATCGCAGTCGCTACAGTCAGGAATCCTCTTCGTTCTCCAAACACTCGCTTCGAGATCCAGAAGACAAGCGTGCCCGATCCGGCGAAGAGCGCTAACTGGACTAGGGAGAAAGGCAGACGTACCTCATTGACGAACTGGCAAGAAAGAATGCCAAGTGTTCTGAATTGCTGGATAAAACACAGATTCAGCGTGTATGCCATCCCCGCGGTGTCCGTGAGATAATACGTGAAAAAAAGGAGTCCTCCCCAAAAAGCGGCGAGAGCCAGCACGACCATTCCGTCAAGAAACCTAGTTGAGCTCATAATTTTCAAGCCACTTTTCTGAGCAAGGTGCAGTCGGGTGACGCCGAGGGTCATCCCCAGGCCCCCCAGAAAAAATCCAACTATGAGGAGAGAATGCGCGGGCGTGAAAAGGAAGGGGTCAAAACCATATGTCGAGTGCCACCAGAAATCAAACGGAGCTGCTATTAGCTGAAGAGTGCTCCCAATGATCGCGATGCGGAGCCCGGTAAAGAGCTTGGAATAAACAGGGTTGTACCGGAGTTTCTGATTCACGATCAATCCTAGGAGATTCGCGATCGCGACCAGAGCGATGCCCGTGTATAGCACTGCGTGAGCTTGCGTAAAGAAAGTTTCAACGATGCCTAAAATATGCCAGGAAACATCCCACTGCGCTCCAACGACCTGCAGAAAAGCCCCTACAACACCGATAGAGTAGATAGGAAGCAAAATACCAGGGGAGGTAGCCGTCCTTAGACTGCTGAGACTTACTGTCGCCAATTTTTCTGAGAACTCCAGTCCAAGTCTTATCTTGAGGCTAATCGCCATTAATAACAATAATGACGGAAAATTTTCGTTAATTCTTACACGTAATAACTTGAATCGAGATACATCTCAATTCTAATTTGGAAGTAATTGAAAAAATAGTTTTTCGAAATCCGGTGGGATGATTCACACACGTGAAAGCTGAAAGTATTTTTTCTTGGAGGACTAGTTGGCAGCTAGATCTTTCACAAACAGAGCACGTTTCAAAATGAACGGTACGCAGAATTGCACCGCTTCGCGCGCGAGCGAGAAATGGCTTAATAAAACAATGAGGAGAGGGAAGTACTCTTTTTGCTTTTAACGGATAAAAAAACTGGGGCATTAAGATTCATTCAGAGACCAGAAGTGCAAAACTTTCTAATTATGATTGGGTACCGCAATATTCCTTATGATTTTGAAAAAACTGGCGTAAGACTTGAAAGCTCAAAAACACGATTAGAAATAATGGATTCCTCTTACACAGAATAACTACTCAGGCTTTGTGTTACAGAGCTATTCTGGGCTGCACACCAACACGATCCTACTATCTCCTAGGAACTAACCCATTTTCAACATCTCTTGTTATCTTAGCTTTGTCTCTCCACTTTGCCTTCCCGAAGCCTCCGCCACCTGCTGTATGAATCTGGAATTCGTCATGCTTGTTTAGGATGTACGTTCCCTTGTTTCTTACTTGTCTTGCCCTCTTCTTTTTGATCAGAAGCATCGCCTTTGTACTCACTCCCTCTTCACCTCCCATCAGACCCCATGGACGGAGTTTTTCGCGGTCCGAAAGGATGGTGAATGTCACAGAGTCAGATAGCATCCTGAATGCCCTAACGAGTCCGCATCCGCCTCTGAATTCCCCCCGTCCACCTGAGTTCTCTCTAAATTCGTACTTCGCGACCATCATCGGCATTGTTCGTTCAATATCTTCGATCGGAGTATTCATGGTGTTGGTCATATTGGATTGGATCCCATCCAGTCCATCCATCCCTTTCCTCCCACCCAGGCCCACTGCGATCGTTTCATAGAACGCCCAGCTTTTACCTCGATAAATCCCGCCGATCATTATGTTGTTCATCGAACCCCCTGGAGCTGCTGGGCATCTTTCGGGAATAGCTTTGGAAAAAGCGCGAAAAAGAACATCTGCATTTCTCTGGCTTGTCTCCACATTTCCGCCTCCAACTGGATGGGGAAAAGTCGGATTGAGCAGACTTCCCTCGGGAGCGCGGACTATCACGGGAGCGAAAGCCCCATGATTTGCTGGTATGTCATCTCCCGTGAGGGTTCTGATTACGAAGTATACTCCCGATAGAGTGACCCCGTAAACCGCATTCAAGGGATAGTCGACTTCTCGGTGAGTTCCCTCGTAATCTACCGCTATCCCCTTATCAGAGATCTCGAGTACCACTTTGAGATTGATAGTCTCCCCGTCCGGGTGCTCGAGAAAATCTTCAGCTGAGTACTTGCCTCTTTTTATGGTCGAAAGTCGGCTTCTTGTAAGCGCTTCCGAATACTCGAAGGACCTGTCTGCAGCTTCTTTGAAATTCTCCAAACCAAATTTGGAGAGTATTGCTCCCACCCTTCGTGCTCCCGTTACGTTGGCGGCAACCTGCGCCTTCAGATCGCCAATCCTTTCTTTAGGAGTCCTTGTGTTGGACGAGATCAGGGAAACTATGTCTTTGATAAAATCTCCTCTCTTCATCAGATATACAGGATCGATGATGAATCCTTCTTGGTATAGACTCCGGGAACCGATGGAAATACTCCCGGGTACGCTGCCTCCCACGTCCGCGTGGTGAGCCTTGTTCGCCGCAAACCCGAGCAGCTCTCCTCCCGCGTGGGGATATATGGGGCTGACGACGGTGATATCGTTCAGGTGAGTTCCGGCGATGTACGGATTATTTACAACCACCATCGAACCTTCTTCGAAATCCATTCCTTCTTTTCTGCAATAGCTGATAATGTTGTTAAGCCCCAGGGGAAGGGAACCCAAGTGTACGGGCATGTGTTCCGCCTGCGCGAGAAGCCTCCCTTCCGCATCGAAAATGGCGGCTGAATGATCCATTCTTTCCTTGATGTTCGGAGAATATGACGCGTTCCGGAGGGCTATTCCCATCTCTTCGCTTGCATAAAGCAGTGAACTTCTGATTATCTGGATAGTAACTGGATCCAACTGAATTCGCCGCGATTAGTATTTGACAAGCTCCGTCCCGTAGATTTCGATTTTCCACGACCAACCGGAGTTGATGACCAAAGTAGAGTCGTACTCTTCTATTACACATGGACCCTTCCCTCGAGAACCAATTTTCATTTCCTCCCGTGTGTAAATTGGAACCGCGGAATACTCGTTTTCGAACCACACATCTCTTGTTACGCTGGACACCGGTGTTTCCTCCCCTGATCCGCTTGACTGGGCTCGATGGCTCTTGATCGAAGCAGTCGGCACGATTGCCCTAATCTTTGCATTTACTATCTCTAC
>JAPCJV010000041.1 GCA_027886785.1 Nitrososphaerota archaeon
AGGATTTTCGCTCACAGGGACGGAGCTGCCGCGCGAGGGAAACGGACATCCGACGATGGTCCCGTATCAGATCTTCGAAACAAAAGACGGATCCGTGGCGATCTCAGCTGCGGATTCGAGACAATGGATCAAGTTTACGCAAGCTTTGAATCGAACGGATCTTGTGGACGATCCACGATTTATTGACAATTCGGCTCGAGTGGGTCACAGAAAGGAGCTCATCGACGCGCTCCAGAAAATTATGTTGAAGTACGATCGAGATAGCTTGGTTTCATTGATGCGGGAGTTCGGGATACCTTCGTCCCCCGTGCAAAGCGTGAAAGACGTCCTAGAAGACCCACAGCTCCAATTTAGAGGCATGGTGCAGGACATAGGAGGGGTCGTAGTTCCGGGGTGTCCCATCAAAATGACCGGGTTCACCTGGAAGCTGCAGAATGCGCCCCCAAAGCAGGGGCAGGATGCACTCAAAATTTTAGAAGATCTGGAGATTCCCGAAACCCTTTAGGGCAGTGAAAGCTCTCTAAACGGTTCTGGTCAGACCTGACCGGTCCTGTCGAAGTTGTAGTATTCATAATACCCTCCCTTGCTACCCTTCTTCGCCGCCGGGTCTCCCAAGTACCCTTCCTTTACAAGTTGCTCTAAAATCCTCGGCGGCTTAAATCGATCATCTCTGGTCGACTCATAGAGAGATTGCATATTTCTCAACCTAGAATCCAGCCCAACGAGATCTGCCAGCTCAAAGGGCCCCATGGGATAACCGTATCCGAGCTTCATGGCAAGATCGATATCTTTTACCGAGGACACTCCGCGTTCCAGTAATGCGCTCGCTTCGGCATAGGCTGAGAGGCCAATCCGGTTCACCACAAACCCCGGAGTATCGACGACGACTATCGGGGTTTTGTGAAGCTCTCTAGTAATTGCTTGTACACGAGAGATCACTACGTCCTCGACTTCCTTTGTCTTGACAATCTCGACCAGCTTAGTGATCTGAGGCGGATTGAAGAAATGCATGCCAATCAACCGCTTTCTCGTTTCTAGGGGAAGCGGTTCAGCGATCTGTGAAATAGTAAGCGTCGAAGTATTGCTTGCAAGTATAGTGTCCGACCCAGAAGTTAGGGCAACTTTACGAAATATTTCCTGTTTTACCTGAAGTTCCTCTATCGCCGCTTCCAGAATAAGATCTGCACCTGTAGATGCTTCCTCAATAGTACGCGTCAGAGTGATGCGGGAGTATACCCTTTCGACATCCTCGCGGCTAATCCTGTTTTTGGAAACGAGCGAGTCCAGTCCGTACTTGCCAGTTCTTACTAGCTCCATCCCGGAATCTAGCTGATCGCTGTTTACATCAAACGCTCTCACAGATAGTCCGGTCTGTGCGAAAATTTGAGCAATCTGAGATCCCATCAATCCGAATCCCAGTACAGCTACCGTTCGAACTGGCGATAGAGGTAAAGCCAATTTTCATCTGCAAGGGAAAATCATTTGCGTAGTTACGTGTTGCGATCTCATCAAACAAAGGATAAATTTCAAACCAGATTCTAATTTTTCGAGATTTGTTTTCCTTTTGAAAGATGCAGAATTTTGTTGGATGGATGGAAAGGTACTCAGAACCGAGGAAGCTCTGTGCTCGGCCCTTAGTCCCATGCATCTGGGAGTTTTCGAGGGAATCAGGGCCTATGTCCAAGGGGATATTTTGTCCAGAGGAAAACTAGCAGCATTCCGGTGGCATGATCACATCAACCGGTTGTGGAGATCGGCCCGCGTCATGGGAATTGAAATACCTTTTTCGAAGGAAGAACTGTTTCGAGGTCTAAGGGACTCTTTAGCTGCAAACGGATACGATTCCAACACTTACATCAGTCCGCGGGTGTTTCCTCGAAATTACATTTCCAGCGGCCTGACCGAAAAAGAAGTTCGCGTTATCATGCGCGTCATCCCCGAAGAAACTTTGCTGGATGTTGGAAATAGCAGGTTTGAGGGAAAGTTCAGAATCAACGTTTCCTCATGGAGGAGGATTTCCTCTGACTCCCTGCCGCCGCAAAACAAATCGTTTGCGAACTATGCCAATTCCCGTCTCGCAGAGCTGGAGTCCCAGCGACTCGGCTTCGATGACTGCCTATTTCTTGACAGCCGCGGCCTCGTAGCAGAAGGGGGAGGATCTTGCATCTTGGGGATAAAAGATGGTACATTGGTAACACCTCCAGTATCGGCTTCGGTGTTGAAGAGCATCACAAGAGATTCTATTCTTCGGATCGCGAGAGAGGATTTGGTACTAAAAGTCGAGGAGAGAGACCTGAGCAGGATCGAGCTCTACGAGATGGACGAAGTGTTCATGTGCGGAACTTGGGCGGAGGTGCGTCCAGTTAAAAGCATAGACGATCTAGAATTTGGAAAAGAATATCCGGGTCCTGTTACTAGAAAGATTGCAAATTATTTTGCCTCTGCAGTTACGGGCAAGGAACCAAAAAGAGCTTCCTGGCTGACGCCGCTCTAATGCGCTCAACAAGCAATAATAGTGTATTTCAGTTCTCCAAAACGACGATGGTGTTCACCGCACGTCGCTGACAAGAGAAGCTCACATACCCGAGATCAAGCGAGAACTCACTCTCTTGGAAGGTCCTCCCATTGAGCCGATCTTCAGACAACAAGTTTGAGAGAAGCGAGAAAAAATATTCGAAACAGGGCGTTCACATTTGCTCGAATCAGCATCGCGAAATAAGCAGGACATTGATGAATCGGTCGAAGTAAAAACCGGTGGCCACTGGCTCCTGAAGATCTTAGAGAGCTACGGAGTCCAGTTTGTATTTGGTACCACGGGCGCGGGCATGCCGGAAATTCAAGACGCAATGGTTGTCGTGAAACCTCCAAAGTGGATCCAGGGGTTACATGAATTTACGAGCGTCTGCGCCGCGATGGGGTACTCCCTCGCTTCAGGAAAACCCGGCGTCGCTTTGATTGACCGCGTGTGCGGAACTCTGAATTGTGCCGGAGCTTTCTATGCCGCTTTTCTCAATTCTTCCCCGATAGTGGTTTTGGCGTCCTCCAACGTACCGGGAGTTCCCATACCCGGTGGAAGCCTCGAGTATCATTACGCCGCCAATCCAACTTTACCCATCAGCCCGTGGGTCAAATGGGCTGCTACTGTGGAATCACTGGACACTATGCCTGAGGATCTTGCAAAATCCTTCTTCATGGCAATGTCCGAACATCAAGGACCCACCTACATCGCCTTCAGGCAAGATCTTGCGGCGACTACGCCGCAGACAAAAGGAAGAATTACGAAAGTGGTCGAGCCCTACCTGTCGCCCAGGGTGCCCGATGATTCCACTCTCAAGAAAATAGTAAATGAGATCCTTTCGTCCGGCTCGGCTCAAATTATTACTGCACAGATCGGGAGACATCCTGATGCAATGAGTTCGCTCGTGGAGTTCGCGCACACTTTCGGGATTGGCGTAGGTGAGACGCGATTTTTCGTAAACTATCCTTTTGCTGACCCACTGCACGTAGGATTCATGGACATTTTCGCGTCCTTGGAAGTATTGAAGTCGACTGAGCTGCTGTTGGCAATCGAGTTAGGGCTGTTGCCCCAGCAGCGATTCGATGTGCCCGTAATCGATCTGGCGAGCGATCCATTTCATCGGCAGGACGTGACTTCTGGAGGCGATTATGGTGCCTCAATTTCCCCCGCGATCGTTAGAGCGGCATGCGACTCGGGACCGACCCTCGACAAGCTCGTGGCTATGGGAAAGGAACTGATGACGACTAAGGATCGAGAAGCCGCATTTGACAGGATTGCGCGCTTCGCCGAGATTCACGACAAAAACGTCAGCGAGTGGAGAGCGAAGGCGCTCCAGAGTTACAATTCTGAAACCCTGACCGGGTGGTCCATCGGGCATGTAATCAACAAACACTGGAAGGAGGGAATGAGCTTGGTCGACGGGACTATGTCATTAAACGATCAAATCGTCAGAACGATTGAGCTTTCGAAGCCGGGTACATACTTCAGCAATCCGAGTGCACATCTAGGGGCGTCGGTAGGAATGGCATATGGGGTAGCCCTGGCTGACAGAAATTACGTCGATGTCAAAGACAGGGGCACGCACAAGATAGGAAGGATCAGTGAATCACCCCACATCGTAGTTTCCACGATGGGCGACGGAGAAGCTGTGATGGGTAATCTCCCTTCAGCTCTTTGGACGTGTCAGCATTACGGGTTGGGCGTATTGTACGTCATTCTCAACAACGCTTGTTGGGCAGCTGAATGGCCGCCCTTTACCAGATCTCCGGAGCTCTGGGCAAAGCGCGCGCAGGACTATGAATTCATCGATATTGATAACCCGCGATTTGACTTTGCAAAAATAGCTGAATCCCTCGGGGTCTACGGAAAACGCTTAACGTCTTCACAAGAGTTCGACGCAACAATGGAAGATGCTCTGAACCATGTTAGATCAGGAAAACCAGCTGTGTTAGATCTGTGGATGGAAAAATACACTGGTCAAAAAGCCTCCAGCGTGCCCTAATCAAAGGTAGCTAGGATTGCATCCGGGCTCTGACGGGAGAATAATTCTTGTCTCTTGAGGGTAACAAGAGAGTGGAGTACCCTGACATGATGTCTTCACCCCTCTGATTTAACGCATGGGTCTCGATGTCCACGCACGGCTCGTCATACTCTGAAATGTATTTCTTCATAATTTGCCCTTTCAGCCACATCACGTCGGAAAAATAGAAGAACTTTCTATATTGCGCGTAATTTTTCTTAATCCATCCATCATCTCCCATGTATCCGTAGAGAAACTCGATCAACCAGCATTGTCTTTGGGCTCCGACATCATACGGCTGCGGTAGCCCGGCCGCATTTGCGACCGCCTTGTTGTAGTGCACGGCATAAATGGGTTCGAGCGCCCCAGTAGTGCTATCTCGGATACTCCATGCTGGATGTTTGCGGTAGAGTTCCAGCGCCGCCCCAAACGCTTTCAAGCCCACAGGGTCTGCTCCGACGCAGTAGGCAATCATGTCCGTGGTTCCGAACGGCCCCTTGACCAGTGTGGGAAGCTCGTCACCCACTCTAACATCTTCCCAGTACCTCGGCGCAGATCCTCTGGGCTCGTACGCGAGCACTTCATCCTCAATCCTGCCTAACTCTTCTTCGGTCCATGGATGGGGTAAGACGTACTGCGAATACTTTCCCTTGTCTCGTGCGCTCTTCCTTTCCGCGCGTGCAGACCACGAATAGGTCTCAGCGACGAGCTGATCTTTTTGATTTCGAAAAGTCGACTTATAATAGGTGAATACGATCTTGTTTGCAAAATTGCTCTTTTTAGCTTCCATTCCGGCGAAGATAATCTCCGGCTTGATCGTGTCTCCGATCAACAGGGGCTTGTGAAACATCCACTCATTTCCAGAGTGAAACGCATGCACCCCACGCAGGCCTTGACTGACCCACGTGGGAAAGACGCTGTAAAGCCAGTTCATTGGGGCGGGCATCGTGCGGTACCCACTCGATCTTGCGTACACGAGATCTCTGAAGAGCCTATTCCGATCGCCGATCCCATTTACAAAATGCCTGATGCTATCCTGAGTGACCATCGTGTTGAAGATATTTCGAATCTCCAGAGATCGCCCCATTCTCTTGTTGACCCAGGATTCCAGATCTTCGGTGGAGATGGTGCCCTCGGGGATTTCTGCAACTTCTTCGGGGCTAGTCTCCATCCTCTAATTCACCACGGTTTTTGAGCTCTGCAACCTCAGCAGATTTCTTTTAACCTTTCCATCAATCGTTTTGGGAATTTCGCTTGTGAATTCGATTTCTTTGGGATAAGCATAGGCCGCTAATTTTTCCCGGACGAACTGCTGGATGCCTATCTTCAGTAGTTCTCCTGGCTCCTGACCCTCCTTGAGTACTACGAACGCTTTGATGATGTGTCCTTTCATCGCGTCCGGGACTCCGATCGCCGCGCTTTCCTTCACCGCGTAATGGGAGTTGAGCACATTCTCGATTTCTACAGGTCCAATCCTGTAACCCGAGGATTTTATGATATCATCCATTCTACCAGTGAACCAGTAATAGCCATCGGTATCTACGTACCCGCTGTCGCCCATGTGCTTCCAGTCAGTCCGAAGATGAACTGCGATCTCTCCGATTTTCTGCGGGCCTGTGATCTTTCCTTCTGAATCAATAATAGCGACCTTCAATGCTGGAAACGGCTTGCCCAGACTACCCTGTTTTACTTTCCAGTTCTTGAAGCCCGGATAATCCGAGATCACCGCACCGACTTCAGTAGAGCCGTAAATAGCGTGCGGTTCCACGCCGAAGATTTCTTGCCACAAGAAAAATGATTTCTGATCTAGAGGCTCACCGGTGTATGTCATTTTCTCCAAGTTCACTTCGTGATGGTTTGTTTTGCCCGCATCCAATAATTTGCGGACGGCAGTCGGAGTGATAGTAGTATTGTTGATGCGAAATTCTCGCATCATCTCGAGGATTCTCTCCGGGACAAACCTACCGGATCTAGTGGAAGCTGTTGCCCCAAAAATCAGGGGAGCACACGTGCCTGGCCAGAGAAAGTGTCCCCACCCGACCGATGATGGACAAAAGTACACGTCGTCGATCGCAACTCCGTGGGAAAACTTTGCTCCGGGCGCCAAAGATGCGAGACTCTTGTGGCGGTACACAAACGGCTTGGGGTTGCCGGTGGTGCCACTGGTATATTGGATAGCCGCCGCGTCACTTGCGCTGGTCGAAGTCTCGTACGTGTCGCTTTCTCCTTCGATTTTATTGAGCAGATCATCAGTGGAAAGGACATTTTCTGTCGCGTCCTCGGGTAACATTTTGAAAATATCGTGGGCGGCGATGATGAGCTTGGGCTTGGAGTCCTCTAACCTGAATCGGATTGCTTCTTTTCCTAGAAGCGGCGAGCAAAGAACGATGCAAGCTCCATGCTTGAAAGATCCGAACATGCTGACGTACAGCTCCAGGCAGGGTTCGGTAAAAATCGCGACGCGATCTCCTTTTGTCAGATGTTGATGCTCCAGCAGGTTTGCAAACTGCGATGCATGCTTGCCTAACCCTTTGAAGGTAATCGTCTCCCTTCCTCCATCCTCCTTTCCAATTAGGATCGCCGCACCCTTGTCGGTGTGCCGGTCGATGCACTCGTGGGTTATGTTGAAATTAGAGGGTTCGCCATCGAATACACTCCACTTGTCCTTGGGCGTGTATTTTTCGCAAGCTTCTTCGTAGGTTTCGTACCCCAGCTTGCCGTACGGCGAATTTGTCAATGGAGTTCTGCATCCGCCGGCTAAAATTTATAATTTATTTTTAGAAGACACGAAAATTTTCTTCCCTGATTTTAGAAATTATGCTGGTTGTACTCCCCCACCTTTATAGGGAGAATAGTACATGACCCTATTTCCGAGTGTATTCTTTTCTGAATGATTGGAGCAAACGTCTATTCTTACGGTTTAGCTTGCGGACTGCCGTGGTTGGGACACGACAAACATCTGAAGAAACACGCGGCTCTTGATCTCTTCGGATTCATGGAAAAATGCAAAGCTGTGGGTCTCGACGGGATCCAAGTTCAGGATAACCAGCTCGAATCCTTTGCGAAGAAGTATCTTGACACGGTAAAGCAAAAAGCTCAGGACCTTCAATTGAGTTTGGAGTTTTCACATTCAGGATCGCTGAACGATCAAAGCATTGGCAACACTGTTCGCGTTGCAAGCGTGCTCGGGTGCAAAATCATGAGGACTGCCATAGGGATCAAATTGCGCGAGACCACGATCAGGACGAGAGAGGAGTGGCACAAGTTCAGGGATCTTACAATCGAGAATGCGCAAAAGCTCGCCAAATTGGGACGAGAGTATGGAATTAGGGTAGCGATTGAAAATCACCTGGGAGATGTCACAGCTCAAGAGCTAATCGAAGTAGTCGAGCAGGACAACAAACAACTAGGGGTTTGTCTCGATACTGCTAACAGCTTCAGCGTAGTGCAGACTCCTAGCGAGACTGCGCGAATGCTAGCAAAATACGTGATCTCCAGCCACCTGAAGGA
Source organism: Nitrososphaerota archaeon (assembly GCA_027886785.1). The sequence goes on from JAPCJV010000041.1 coordinate 8,049, forward strand.
TTTTCTTGCAGTGGAAACTTCTACGGGGTGCTCCCTCTACAATGTCCCTCTAGGATTGGGCCATGTCGATCTACCGTATGCAGTTAGAGCAGTGCAGCAATACAATCCCAACGTGATGTATACCATCGAAATGGTGAGCGGTCGGATCTTTGATATCCCCTTTCTAGAGGAGTCGTTCTACTCCGGTTTTGAAGAAAGAGATGCAGTCGATGTGGTGAAAATCCTACGTCTGATAAGGGACAATCCAAAGAAAGTGCCGAGTTCTTTCATACCATTGTCAGGGTTCAGCGATGAACAACTGGATTACGAAAACTCGAATGTCAAGGAATGTATCGAGTACGCAAGAAGCACTCTGAAATTGTGAGGAAAGATAGTTTGGTGGGAATGGTTACTGTACTTTTACAGTAAAATGAAAACTCTTACTCTTATGGGTTCTGTTACCTCTGTAAGGGATTCCCCTGAATGGTTAGATTGTTACCGTTCGAGGGATGAAGGATTTGGCGGTCGAAACAAAGGCACCTAGTCGTAATAATAGAAACGGCCGCTAGGCAAGTGCATCAAGAACCTCCTGATTGTACGCTGATCTGACAGAAATTAGACATTTATGTTCTAGCAGATGCAGAGCGCAGAGAAATGATCCACAAAGACAGTAGAATCCAGCCATCTCTTTGCAGTTAAAACAGAAAATAGTTCCGCCGATGACCTTGACCCGCTGCTTCGCTTTGGGTATATCCACTTTCCAGAAAAAATCTCTGTTCAATTAATAATAGTTTGCTGATCCTTCGATTTGTCGTTATGAGGCTAGCTCAATAAGGAAAAGAGCTAGACTCCCTTATTTCTCTTAGCGTTTTGGATCAAAGTCTTCCGTTTATCCGGGCCTTCAACTTTGAGTCCACAAGCTTCGGCCGGGGTAGCTCCGCCCGGCGATTCATGTCCTCTAATGAAATTGTGATAGAATTGCATCCCGAGTAAGATCGGAGTATCTAATGTCTTTAATCCTCTCATAGTTTGCTCGCGATCGCGAATTTCTCCGTTCATGCGTTCCATCTTGTTATTGTGAAACTTACCAGCCAAAGCGATTTCTCGGATATGCTCTGTCCCGTTCGGATTGTTCATTGATATGATTTCTTTCAAGTACTCGTTGTTACTTCATTCCGGGTGTTATGGCAGAAGTTCGGTTTTAGCGAATTATTCTTAGGATGGGATGAAAAAAAGCTTGTTCTCCAGTTATGGATGATTGATCTCGAATTTAGTTGTTGATTTGCAGCATTACTCAATATTCATCAACAAATAATCCTTGAACTTCTCCCATTTTGTTCTGGGTGCATATTGAAGCTCTGGATTGCCAACTCTATCGACCGGAATCTCGTATAGATGTTCAA
>JAPCJV010000042.1 GCA_027886785.1 Nitrososphaerota archaeon
ATTCCGAACGAATAGGAAAGGCGATCGAAGAGCTAACCGGCCAGACAAAGTACCTGGAATCGCTGCCCTATTTTCCGCAATGTCAAAACTGCAGACGGCTGAATGTCGCAAGGCCCTACAAGTACGACCGAGAAGAAATGACGGTGTATTACAAATGCACTGGCGACGAAATTGGAAAGAAGTGGATCGAGGGCTGCGGTCACGAGGGTTCCGTGGACATTAGAAAGGGAGAAGGCAAGTTATCCTGGAAAGTAGAATTCGCCGCGCGGTGGTCTGCCTTTGATATCCGCTACGAAGCCCACGGAAAGGAGCTGATTGATTCAGTCCGGATTAATGATTGGATCTCGGAAAACATTCTTTCCTTTCCACATCCGTATCATATAGTGTACGAATTATTCCAAGACAAGTCCGGAAAGAAAATTTCCAAGTCCGTGGGAAATTTGGTCAGCCCCCAAAAATGGCTCACTCTGGCGAGCCCTCAATCGTTGATGCTGGTATATTTCAAGCGAATCATAGGCGCGAGAAACATTTCGGAGGAAGATGTTCCGCAGTACATGGACGAATTCGACGATCTGGAGGATCTATACTTCGGCAAGACGAAGGAAGAAAATAAGCTGAAAGAAGCTCGTCTTACGGGACTGTATTATTATTCGAACTTGACAAATCCGCCTAAATCGCCGGAGCAGCATGTTCCGTACAGATTACTCGTTGAGCTCGCTCGAGTTGCTCCAGTAGATAATCCCAAAGAATACTTGGAAAAAAGGCTCTTGGATTATCGTGCTGTCAAACAAATAGATGAGGATGTCACACGAAGGATCTCCTACGCTTTGAACTGGGCCAAAGAATTTTCTTTGGAAGAAACTGGTGCAGAAATTTCTCCCGAAGAAAAGTCCGCGATTCTCGAACTAGTCTCAAGAATCGAACACCTTTCAGATCCGCAGGAAATCCAGGCGGCTGTCTTCGACTCCGCCAGGGCTAAGGGACTGGAACCATCTGACTTCTTTAGAGCCCTTTACAGGGTACTTCTTGGAGTAGAGAGAGGGCCTAGGCTGGGGCCGTACATAATAGATGTCGGTCAAAAAAAGATCTCCGAAACGCTTAGACACGCAACTGGAAATTAGGAAAATAGAAACGAAACTTGGGCCCGTAGCCTAGCATGGATTAGGGCGTTGAAGAAGTCACTTCTGCGCAGGCCTCCGAAGCCGAAGGTCGTGGGTTCAAATCCCACCGGGCCCGGATGTTTTCTTAGGTTTTGGATGAGATCAGAATTTCTAATACGATGGCGCTAGTAAAAAAATGTATGAAGAAATTCATCATCTTGTACAAATCCGACCAGGATCCAGAAGAAATGGTCCGAAATTCCACCCCTGAGCAAATGAAATCAGGCATGGACGTGTGGATGCAGTGGTCAAACAAAGCGGGAAACTCGATTGTAGATTTGGGTAGTCCGCTGGGTTTCGGACAGATCGTGACCAAAACAGGAGCGATGAAAGCGCCTCTCGGGGTCTCAGGCTATTCCGTCATGCAGGCAGAGAGCATGGAGGAGCTATTGACGAAATTGAAAAATCACCCGCATTTCATGACCCCCGGAACATCCACCATTGAAGTCTGGGAATCCATGCCGATGTCGATGTGATTTTCGAACCAATGTTTAGGGCATAACTATCCGTCAGAGTAGTCACCGAAGAATCTCCTCTTGGGGCTATTTCGCCCCTTGATTTCATTTCTTCGCTTTCACCTCTTAGAAAGTGATAAATTAACCACGCTCGTTCTCCGAGATCATGTCTAAATCCGTAGGAGAACGCGCAATTTTTCTTTCCCAGGATGAAATTCCCACCTCGTGGTATAACATTCAAGCTGATCTTCCCGAGCCTTTACCGCCGCCGCTTGATCCTGGAACCAAGCAGCCAATGTCTCCGGAACCTCTTTTCCGTTTGTTTGCTAAAGAGCTCGTCGCGCAAGAGGTATCGCAAGAAAGGTGGATTTCGATCCCCGAGGAGGTAATGGAAGCGTATCGGTGGTTGCCGCGCCCCACGCCTCTGATGAGAGCGTACAAATTAGAGCAATACCTGAGGACCCCCGCCAAAATCTACTACAAGTGGGAAGGGGTTAGCCCCGCGGGCAGTCACAAGCCCAACACCGCGCTCGCCCAAGCGTACTACAACAAGAAAGAAGGCATTGAACGGCTCGTTACGGAGACCGGAGCGGGGCAGTGGGGATCTGCTCTCGCAATGTCGTGCGCGTACTGGGGGATGAACTGCCGCGTGTACATGGTGGCTGCAAGCTACCGCCAAAAGCCCGGTCGGAAAATCATGATGGAGACCTGGGGTGCGGAGTGTTTTTCGTCGCCGAGCAACAACACGCAATTTGGGAGGAGCCTTCTAGCCCAAGATCCAAACGATCCCGGATCTCTCGGAATTGCGATCAGCGAAGCGATCGAAGACACCTTGACAGATCCACATGCGCACTATGCTCTGGGCTCGGTGCTCAATCACGTCCTTCTCCATCAAACCGTGATCGGTCTGGAAGTGAAAAAGCAGCTCGAGCTGATCGATGTAAAGCCGGACGTAATGGTCGGGAACATAGGAGGGGGATCCAATTACGGAGGGTTCTGCCTTCCCTTCATGGGCGACAAGCTCAAGAAAAAAGCCGAGATCGATTTCGTCGCATGCGAGTCCAAGGCAGTGCCGCACACCACCAAGGGCAAATACACCTACGATTTCGGCGACACGAAAGGCATGACCCCGCTCTTGAAGATGCTCACACTCGGCAAAGATTACAAGAATCCTCCGATCCACGCAGGGGGATTGAGATACCACGGGATGGCCCCGATCATATCGTACCTGATTGACAAAGGCTACATGAGATCAGTTGCCTTCGGGCAGAACGAGATCTTCGAAGCCGGAACCATTTTTGCAAGGACGGAGGGAATCATCCCGGCTCCGGAATCGGCGCACGAAATAAAGTTCGTCATCGATGAAGCGTTGCGGTGTAAGCAGTCCGGGGAGGCGAAAACGATCGTGTTCAATAATTCAGGACACGCGCTCTTGGATCTCGCGGCATACCAGGCATTCCACGATCGAAAGCTCGAAGACTGGGAGCCGACAAAGATAGAGTATCCTGCGTACGTAAGCTAATACATCAGAGGTTTCCTAAAGGAAGTTAGGGCATTTCAATCCGTACGAGTGTGGATTCTAACATTTTCAAAATCGTAGCGCCATTTCTGAAGCGATTGCTTGAGACGAATGAAGAAGGGCACCTAGGGGCCCCCTCAGGGGGTGATCGCAAGCGGAGTGAGGAATTTCGCGAATTGCTCGTTTCAAGCTCAGTTTGCGTGCAATGGAGGGTAACAAGCTATGGAAGCTCTTCAGGGGAATCTTCTATTGATGCAGGAAGCTGTTGCTCTATAACTTCATTGCTTAATTAAGCCATTTTGAGCGCGATCGCGCAACGGTGCAAACCTATGCACCGTTCAACTTGAAACGAGCTTTATTCCAGCTAGTGAGCAATGCCCAGAGCCTTATTCGTCTGGTTCATTGAAGAGGATCGATCGCTTAAGTTCATCATCGCCCGGATCGCATCGACATTTTCGGGAGTAACGATCGCCTCCTGATGCACCGCCATGAAGAGGTAAATTTCCTTTCCAATTACTTTGATGGAGTCCTTCCAAACGACCGCTTCAAAGAGGTCGTTTCGGGGGCGACCCATCTCTCGCGCCAAATCCATCACGTTGCCAGTGGATTTGATTCCGTCCTTCTTACTGGATACGAGCATCACACGAGGTGTACTCTCGAGTTTCTCCCACACCTTATCTTCGCTCAAAGCATCCCCCTTGACCGACACTATGAGCGAATGCAGGTGCATGTGTGTTGTCGGGATCTTCATCGCCATGGAAATGACGGGAAAATTAGGCAGAACTGTATTTACGTCTGGTCCGTGATGGGAAGGAATGCTCACGGGATCTAAAACAACTGCGTCGATCGGCCCCTTGCTGCTTTCATCGGGGTCGGCGGCTCGCCTCGCAATCACCACATTCGCTTTGGAAATTCCGAAATCCTCATCGATCGATTGCAGGACTCTGCATAGCGCCGTGGTATTGCAGGATACGACGCGCACATATTTCTTGCCGATCGCTTCTTCAAAATTACATTGGGCGACGAAGGATACTCCTGCGATTTCGTGTTCTTCTCCACCCTGGAAAACGGCTTTTTTTCCCAGGCGTTCGTACATCGCCTTGTTTTGGCTCCCGACGTCCTCAGGCGTTGCATCGATCACAATGTCCGCTTCATTTACAAGATCCTGCGAAGTGCCAACGCAAAGCAGGCCCGCTTCTTGAAAATTCTTTTTCCCTTTTTCGTCCGAGGCGAAAACGCGGTAGCCTTTTTCGATCGCAGATCTTGCCTTATAGTCGGGCTTTACTTTGGCCACGCCTACTAGCTGCATGTCGGACTGGAGTGAAACGGCATCGGCAACTCTGCGACCGATCACGTTGTAGCCGTTGACTGCTACTTTGATCAAGTGGAATTTTTCATCTTTTTCTCGGAAGCAGCGAGCGCTTCGATGAGAGGAAGACGTTTTCCTCCAAGGAACAAGACCAGCGCGCCCCCGGCAGTGCTGACGAGATCAATCCACTCCTTGATTCCGAATCTTTGCAGGGCAGCGCTGAGATGTCCGCCGCTCACAATCGTAGTACCGAAGGAAGAAGCCATCGCCCTCAATAGCGATTCTGTGCCCAGACCGAAGCGAGGATCCTCAAAAAGACCAGGGGGGCCGCTCATGAAAATGGTGCCGCTGCTTCGAATAATACGGGAGTAATGGTCGATTGTTTTCGATCCAATATCGAACACTTTGTCGCCGTTGCGCAACTCCGACACAAGAATCTCTACGCGCTCTTCCGACCTCTGGACAGCCACGTCAATAGGGAGCTCGAACGTATCCGGATAGTCAGACATTAGGAAACTGGCCCGCTCTACCATCTGTTCCTCCTTATCGATGCCGATATCGTATTCGATTTTCCTCGAAGCTTTCAAAAATACGTTAGCAATCAGTCCGCACAGGAGGACTTTATCTGCTCGCTTGTTAGCGATTAAGGTGTCGATCGCTTCCAGACGGTCCGACACCTTCGCTCCGCCTAAAACGGTGGTGAATGGAGCCTTGGAAACGGTAAGGATTCTATTGAGGGCCTTCAGCTCCTTGCTGACGAGTCGCCCCGCGCATGTAGGAAGGAGATAGGAAAAGCCCACAATAGAAGGGTGCGCTCTGTGGGCAGTCGGAAAAGCATCTAGTACACACGCATCAAAGTGCTTGTATAATTTCTGTACCAAGATCGTTTTCGCGGCCATCTCCGGGGTAAACTCCATGTTTTCTTCCGCTGTAAAGCGCAAATTATCCAAAAGCAGGACTTCGCCGGTCTTCAATGAATCAATTTCTTTCACTGCGTAAGGACCGAAAATGTCGTCCGCGAACCGAATATTTTTTCCGAGGAGTTGGGTCAAAGCTTCCGCGTGCTGCCCCATCCCGATGTAATCATCCCTCCCTACCCTCCCTTGATGCGAGCCGACCACAACCCGGCTCTTGCTCAGGTCCCTAATTGACACAGTAGCTTCTTGAATCCTGTTTAACTCCATAAGCTTGCCCGTTTTCGGTTCGAGCGGAGTATTCATGTCGACACGCAGGAAGACAACTTTTCCCTCTAACGGGAGGTCCTCAATTGTCAGCATACTGCTGTGATCTCGATTTTTTCCGACGCGCCTTTAACAATTACGAAATTAAGGTATAGCGGATCTAGAGCAATTTGGATTTGCAAAGAAATGCTTGGATGGTTTCAATAATTGTCTTCGATGTAGTCCAACCAATTTTTGTACACTAGCTCAGCTTCCGAAAATTCTCGCTCCCTGGTTCCCTCGGGGAAATCAATTTCGACTTTATTAAATTCCACTTTCCCTTCTGTTACTATACCGCTCATAATGACTCTAGGTGGGGGCTCGTCTCCTTTAGAAAGAGCTTCAGGAAATACTGGTACAAAGCTCAGGACGATTCTATCGCCCTGCAAAAATATTTCGTATCCTCCCTGGTTCTTAGAATACTTTTCCAGTTTTTCCAGAGTAACTCTAAGCTTTGACAATCAAATCGCTTTTCGTCTGGTCTATCTAGTTCGATATCGTCTTCGATAATGCGAACTTGCCAAGATTATGCATTACAAATTCGTTAAGAAATATTAGCATTTTATTCGAAAAGAATTTACTTTCTTTGTTAATCAGCGGAGGTTTCAATCTCGCTGCGTGCAACACTTCCTCAATCTGGAAAAGTGCAGCTGCGGCGCCTACAGGTACATCGCTATTCGGGAACATAAGAAAAGCTACGAGATTTATCTGATCCACCATTTACACTCTGCTCACCAACCGGACTCTCGCAAGTACTCCAAGCTTGCCTCCATTCCCAAACACCGATTGAATGTGCATGCACAAAGAATGAATCAGATTTCCAAAGAAAAAACTCTCAAACTTACTTTTGAACAAACTCTAACTCTTCGATCAGTCTTACAACAGCTCGAAACTCCGGTTCTGGAACCTTCGGAAACAACAACCGAAAGTGAATCATTGGACTTTTCTGATGGCCGCAGCGAGTTAGCAGAGATCGTTGCAGAATAGTCAAACTCGCAACTTCGACCGATAGTTTCTAATTGCAGACACCATGGTGTCTGACAGCAACTATTGTATCCGTATACTGGAACGGATCTGCGAAATTTCCAGCCTTTTAACTCCAAATCTTCGTTCTTGCGTGGGTTTTTCTTTCATTATGCGGTAATTCGGTTTACGAAAGAAAGACCCTAGACATCTGGGATGCGCGGAAAAATTTCCTCTTGAGCAAGGGGGTAAAAGTTTAGCCTTTATCACGAAAGATCGGATTCGTAACAAAATCGGATTATTGGCAAATCATAAACCCGAAATTTTCCGTTCATCGCGCCTAGTCTAAAAATCGTACTGTTCCGCATCATCATCTGCAAAGGTAAATTCAATTGTTTTTTTCTTATCGTCTCGCCTTTTCTTTGGAGGCTCAACTTCTTCTGCTTGCTCTTCCTTCACCATTTCCACTTTCTCCGGTTTTGGAGCTTCTTCTTTCATTTCCTTCTCGCGAGTTTCCATTCCGAACTTGGGTTGCATTGTATCGGTTGATTTGGGCGGCTCTAGGTCAAACCGTGACTCCAGTGGATTTGGGGGTTCGACTTTCTCGGGTTCAGGAAGTCTCTCAGGAACAGCTTTTTTGATGGGCTCTACCCGGGCTAACGGTTCGCGTACGGAACTATTCGCTTCAGGAGCCACTTGTTTGAGTTCTAGTTCTTCTTGAGATGACTCAGGAGGAACAGCTTCTTTGCCCCTCAAGTGTTCATTTACCAGGTCTATGATTTGTTCTCCAATGGATCGAGTTCCAGTGGATGAAAGAATCATTACCCCATAGGCGCGACTGACCGCTTCCTCCTCTTTGGAGGGAGGCGTCAATGCAATGAGCAGAGTGAATGTCGGGTCGACATCGTATTTCTTTGCGAAAAGGCCGATGATGTCTTCTTCCTTGGGCTCGAAAGTGAAATTAGCGACCACAAGAGCAGAGTCCTTTTTCGCCACAATGTCAAAATTATGAGTAGCACCTGACTTTCCAATTAGATCGCGCTTCAGTCCTACATCAAAGCCGGCTTCCTTGAGTGTACCTAGAATGGAGGCTAGTGGCAGAGTTCCCTTGGCTACGGATCTCTTGGTATCCTCCGACAGCTCGAATTCATAGATCGGCTCATACCTTGCCTCTTTGTAGGTGAAAACATCATCACAGGAGTTGCATTTGTGGCTCATCCTCGGGGCTTCAAACCGAGAGCCGCAGGAATTGCACTCGAAGCTCGTCCCGATCTTGCGGTAATCTACCTCGCTTACAGAGTTCTTGCACTTCGGGCAGACTAGGGTATTGCCTTTCTGGAATTTCTCTTTCGAGCCGATGAATCCGCAGCGGATGTGCTCAATGATAGAAGCTTTACCTATATCAAAGGAAGAGCATCGAGGACAGTTGTACTTGGAATACACAGATGGACTGCCGCAGGTTGGGCAGACGATGACCTTGTCCAAAAGCTTGGATTTGAGAATGCCCGCGTTCTTGAGTTTCTCCAGAAACTCTTGGATCTCGGCTTCGCTCTTGTTGGTGAATACGCTCGAGAGAGCAGGATAAGAAAGGCCTTTCGTATCCAACCTGGGAGTAATCAAGTACACTCCCTGATCCACCATCTTCTGGACCACCGATTGAACGTCCTGATTGATCAGGAGCGCATCTTTTTCGTTGCCGATATCCTGCTTTGACAAGCTTGCGATTCACCCCGATACGACGATGTTTTTCTTTAATCCGGACTCAGGTCTCTCTCAGTTACGATAGATTTGCCTTTCCTTCACGATACCGAAAAAATCCCGATTCCCGGTGCATTGAACATTACAATTGTGATTACGAGCATAATCAGCGAGTGCCTCAGACCAGCGGTTGCCGAGCCATCCACGATTTTGCCAGCTACTATGCCTCCGAATAAAGACTCGAATAGCCCCGCAATGAAGAAAATGGATTCGAAATAGACTGAACTAATTTTACTCAAGGTGATCGAGGAATGCCCCGCCCCGGCGGCGCCAAGACCCGGAGCGCCTTGCGCAACTGGAAGTTTGTTCAATGGTGCAATGAACTGTGAGGTAATTATGAACGCGATTACAAGAAAAATGATCACAGAAATGTAGACGAGCTGCGTGTAGGGCCGGAGTTCCGATTGCTTTTCCTCAGTGTACTGCTCGAGACCGTTAAACAAAACAACACTGGAATTCAATACGTCGTGGGTCTTCCCGCCTGCGGAGTAGGCCTCCACTATGATGAGCCCTACCTGAAGCATGTAGGGATGTTTTAGCTTCTTCGCTGCCTCCATCACGGAATTTCTGAAATCGTATCCTAGGGAAAATTTGGTCATGGAAATCCCAATTTCCCTGGAGATCGGACCGTAATCGGAAGTGGACGCCCGGATCAGTGCGGCTGGCAAAGTCACGCCAGAGTCCGTGCTCTCCAGAATGTCTCTCAAGAATCTGGGAATGTTCTTCTCTACCGACTTTACGTATCGGAAGTTATTCCAGGAGACGTAAATCACGGGTGCGAGTGCTATTACGATCCCCAGTCCAATAATCGTATCCGTGAGCGAAGCACTGGAGGCATGAGGTATGAGCCAGGGCTGATTGAACAAAGTCCAAGGGGTTCCATTGATCCGCGTCGCATTTCCGGAAGGCACAATGTAAGGGAGAACTACTCGGTATTTTCCAAGCGCGAATCCGAGAGCGAGCGAAAAAATAAGGATAATTGCAGCTCCAATGTAGGTGGCATATCTCCAATTTTCGTCAAAGTACTTCATACTTTTGTGA
>JAPCJV010000043.1 GCA_027886785.1 Nitrososphaerota archaeon
AATTCAAAAATTGGGCGAGATTTCCGGCGGCGAACATGCGATTCTTGAAAAGTTGCAGATCAAGCAATGGGGAAGATGATTTTGATTCGATTCGGATGAATAGCGCCAAGATGACAACACCGGTCCCCAAAAGAAAACCTGCTCCTGAAAAAACGGAAGCACCAAAACTAAAGTAGGTTATGGAAAGCAGGATCAAGCTCAGACCGATTGAGAAAAATGCGAAGCCAGACCAATCCATTTTTTTTGATCGGTCCTTGGAGGAGATTTCTTTTAGTCTCAGGAAGGCCCAGACAGTTCCGAAGATTCCTATTGGGACGTTAATGTAGAATAACCCTCTCCAATCAACGACGGATAAAATCAGCCCGGAAAGAGTTAACCCCGCTACGGCGCCGATCCTGAAAGCAGTTTGGTTGATTCCAAGAAGCGTGCCGAGTTCCTGGGGCGGACTCGCGTCAGTAATGATCGCAGCACTGTTCGCACTAAGTATTGCAAATCCGACACCTTGGACGACTCTGAATACAATCAATTCGTAAGAGTTGAAGGAAAGCGAAGCTAATCCAGAACCAGCGGTAAATACAATAAAACCAATATTATACAGCTTGACCCGGCCGAACATGTCGGCTACTCTTCCAAAAAGAAGGAGACAGGCAGTGCTGGCTAGGAGATAAGCTTGCCCAACCCAGATGACCTCTTCAGCACCTGCATGAAGCTGAGCAGCTATCGTTGGAAGACCAACAACAAATATTCTGAGATCCAGACCCGACATGAGAGTTCCGATTGTTGTCACCGTGAGAGCTGTCCACTTGTACTCCAATGAGGGATCTTCTCGTTATTTTTGCGCAACCAGATCTCTGGGAGAAATTTTACTTTGACACTTCAACTGATGAGTAATATCAAAACCTGGCATTCCGAGAACATTCTCGAGAAAGGACAATTAGAAAACACATTGAAAAAACCCGAAAGGGACAAGCTGGAGTGCGTTGTCCGGGCTGCTGCGGCGGCCATGAAAATAGATTGTGTTGGCAAAAGACAAAAATCCAGAAAATGATGCTCGGGCAAAAAATAGTGCTCAAATCCGAGTTGCTCTGCCCTAACTAGAAGATCGAGTTCTCCCTCGTAGACTTGAACGGCAGTTGCTCCTCGAGCCCAAGTTACGTAATCGTATGCTCTAAAGTGCATGTCCGTCGCTCGATTCGCATGGTCTTTAATTCTTTGTTACTAAAGGTGTTCTCTGATAGTTCGATCAGCTCAAGGATCCTTTCATCAGTTTCAAATTTCCCTCGGAGAATCAATCGTAATTTACGCTATGCTTTGATCAAGATTTCTTATGTCCAGGTTAAATCCTATGATAGAAAGAACGACTATGGGTATTCCCTTCCATTCCAAGGGTGCACAAAGATGGCGTAAAGTGAAAAAGCTGCAAAGAAACTTACTATCATCATGTTAACTTCATAGATCCGGCGTGGGAGTTATTTTCCCCTAGCATTTCTCTCCGATTTTGGAGGAATCTCTGAGGCCAAAGCACCGCTCTAAAAGTACTTGAGAGAGCTTTTTCAAAACATATATCATTGCGAAATTTAGAAATCCCTCCGCGAAGTTGTCTTTTGACGTAGGAAACAATCTTTTCGTCCTAATTGCGGGACTGCTAGTATTTGTAATGACCCCGGCGGTGGGGATGCTCGAAGTCGGTGAGCTGGGAGAAGAGTACTCGCATACTAGTATGCTCAAGGTGATGTTGATTGCCGGCATCGGACTGGTCGTGATGGCAGTCATTGGATTCAACACATCCTTCGCACCGACATTAGGCGGCGTAATCGGAAACCCGTTCTATTCTCCCGGATTTCTCCTGGGAGGATTCTCTCCGAATGCAACCGGGCTGCTAACCGGGACGTTCTGGTCTATGACCCCTGCTTATTACGGATCAAATCTATCCACTGGTTCCTACTTCCTCTTTGAGGTGGCGTTCGCAATGGTAACGCTTGCGCTCGTGGGAGTCGTAATCCTGAGGAATGTGAAACTCGAGGCATTCGCAATTTTTTCCGTAGTGTATTTTGTTGTGATCTGGAATCTTCCAGCGGCGTGGATCTGGAATCCGACAGGATGGCTCTACAATCTGGGAATGCGAGATTTCGCCGGTGGGCTGGTTGTTCATGGAGCGGCTGGGGCTGCCGGACTCGGCATACTAGTGCAGGCGTGGATCGAGGAAAGGAAAGCGGGGCTCAAGAGAAGTCCATCTATCCCGATCAGCGTCAGCCCTAACTGGCTTACGCTCTCGATTTTGTTGTTGTGGATAGGCTGGTTTGGATTTAACCCGGGAAGCGTTCTTGCCTTCAATTCCTCTGCCACTACCGTCGTTTTGACCACGTTTCTAGCTGCTGCCTCAAGCTTCGTATCGTTGATGCTTGTCGTGTACTGGAAAACGCGACAGAATCCGGGTTTAATCAATATGGCAAATGGCATTCTCATTGGGTTAATTGTGATCACGCCGGTTGCGGGCTTTGTGAGTCCAGCAAGTTCAATCATTCTCGGATTGATTGGAGGCCCATTGTTTTTTGCCGCCGAGGTGTGGTTTGGTAGGAGGAAATGGTTTGCGGATCCTGTCGGACTTTTACCAGGACACCTAACCGGCGGGATCTTTGGGGTCTTGATGATTGGATTCTTCGCTCAAAATGCGTTTGCGGCAGCTTCGGGGAATTCGACGGTACCAAATGGGCTGCTTTTCGGGGGAGGGATTGCCGCATTGCATCAGCTGGGGATCGAGGTATTAGGGATCGCTGTTGTCTTAGTTGTCGTATTCTCGATCTCTTTTGTAACGATAAGAATAGCAAGTCAGCTTTTACATGGAATACTAACGCAGCCTGAAGTAAAGAAGGTTAATTTGACCAAGTCCGAAGCTTGCTAACAACATAATGAATCACGCAGCGCGTTGGAGGGCTTGTCTAACTGTAAGCCGAAAGTTGATCAAGAAATATCCTTCGGATGTCTTGGCCACTGGTGTTACTGGTTCGGTCGCCCGAGGGACAGACAAGAAGTTCTCAGATGTGGATTTCCAGGTCCTCGTCAAAGAGAATTCCCGGCTCAATTTCCATCGATTCATTTTGAATGACTCCCTCTTCTCTGTTTCAGCGCGAACGAGGAGTTCTTGGCTCAAGGAACTGACTGAGCCTAATTTTTTGTTGCCCGTGGTGGTCGGATCTCTAAGATCGCTGCATACCTTCCACGATCCAGGACACCATTTCGTGCGTCTAAGATGCCAATCCGAAAAACTTCCATTGAGCTGCTGGAAGAACGCAGTCCGCCAGGGCCTCGAGGAGATCGCGGAGGATTTTGGGAGAGCAAAAAATGGTTATTTGTTGCACAATTGGCCGATCTTTGAATATTATTCACGTATAGTAGTTTTGGAAACCGCGCTGGTGGATTTCTCGTTAAATCAGAAAGCTGTCCTGACTGAAACCGATCTCCTTGATGTCGATACGTACGTAAAAGCTTCGCAACTTGCAAAGCTCCGGTCGTTAGATTTGACTTTCAAGAAGCTCTACAAAGCCGCAAAGAAACAGAATTCGGCTCCGGCTTCCCTGAACTCTATTTCAGAATACGTTCCGCCCTAAACTCTTAGGGCTTAATTCTGCCTGATGCTTGGTCCAATTAACTAAACGAAAACGAGATGGCCGAGTTGTGCTGCCAGGCAGCAAATCCATGGGGACCATTGGAGGACATTGAACCAATTGCAAGATCAGTGTTTGCATCAGATTGCCCAATGTTGACAGTTGACCAGGTGCTTCCACCATCGGGGCTGCATGCAACCATTACGACCCAGTTGGAGCCGGATAACTCCAGCCACATCGCAAACACGTTGGTGCCGTCAGTAGTCGCTACGCTAAAGATGAAGCCATTTTGATGTCCCAGACCAGAGACTGAAGTGGACTTCCAGGTAGAGCCTCCATCTGTAGAGGTGAGCATCCAGTTTTGCGTCTTTGCGCCTAATTCCTCGATTCCCACCCAGACACTGCTGCCGATGGCTTGCATCATTGGATTCCATGAGTCGGGCATATTCCCCGAAATAATTTTGTAACTCACAGTGTTGCCATTGTCGGGACTCGACATGAACCAGACAAGGCTCTGCGGCCCCTTAGTTTCCCATACTGCGTAAACATTGGATCCTGTCGCGACAATCCACGGTTCTGAACCCGCAGAAAGGGACCTCATCGCAAAAGTCTTGCCCGAATCGTGTGATACCCCGTACTGGACATTGGCTTTGCTATTGCTGTCTGCTATAACGTACACATTCGATCCGGATACCGCCACCTGTCCTTCATGGCCATCCGAGAATTGATAAGGAGTCGTCCATGTCTTTCCAGAATCGGAACTGGATGTAACATAGGAACTCGCGCTCGTGCTCAGATCGTAGACAACGGAAATCACCGAGCTATCCGAAGTAATGAATGGAGTAATAGCACCGACGGGGCCTACCTTAATGGGTTTTGACCAATGAGCTCCGTTGTCGGAGCTGTTAACAAAATTAATTCCCCCTGAGGACCACACAATGTACACATTATTTCCGGTGGCAGACATTATTGGGTACTGTCCACCCGCGCCGACTTTCACTGCAGAGCTGAAAGTTTGTCCGCCGTCTGAACTGGCTCGGAACATTATTCCACTACTTTTGTCAGTCCACGCAACGTACACTTGGGTTCCGACGCTCTGGACATTTGGATTAAAACCAGCACCCAAGTTAGCTGGAGTGCTGAAAGAAGCACCAGAGGCAGACGCCGCAAGAGTGGGGAGTAAAATTACCAATAGAATCATTGATGAGATCGAAACTAAATGTAGACGCATATTTTTTCCCAACTTTTTTTCCGAGTTTTTTTGAGAACACTCTCTACAATTCGCTTCCATCTCATTTAATCCTTGAGTAGGATTCTATTTTTCGAAAATGAGTTCTGGCTGGTTTTGGATCGACAAACGATATGTTTTCGATTAAAGAGTTGCAAAAATTGTTTCTGCTTATTACTAGTGCGATAGTATTTCTTCCTTCACGAGTCACCCTTAATTTCTTCGATATATCATGGTTCGATAGGTCGTAGATTGTGACATTTCAGCTAATTTCTGAAAAAACAAGCCTCGAACTAGGCATTACATATTATTGACTAAATTGCGACTATCAAATTTCGACATGCATATTAGACGGAGCAGTTACGAAGGGGACACAGCGAACACTAACCTTGAGTAGGAATTTCTTTTCAAAAATTTTCTTCGCCTTTTGTTTTTCATTAATGATTTTGGTGGGATTATCATCGGTCGTGTCGCCACCGATTTCTGCCGCAGCCTCAATCACGTGCGGTTCATTCATAACTTCTTCCGTCACGTTACATCAAAATTTGGGTCCCTGTTTAGCTGACGGCATAAGCATAGCTGGCGGGGGCATGCTCACTATGAATTGTAACGGTTTCAAGATCCTGGGTACCGGGGCGGGGATTGGTGTGTACTTCGCTCCCCACGGACCCATGGTTCACGTTATTGTAAAAAACTGTATAATCAAGGGGTTCGCCATAGGTATCTCCACAGCTCAGTGCAACGCTATTTCTAATTCATGCACTGCGAACGCCCTAATGAACAATCGAGTCTTGAATAGCAAGGGCGACGGGTTTCTCTTTGTGTCCCAGTTCTCAAACAACTTTGTGACGGGAAACACCGCAAAAAACAACGGGGGGTATGGGTTCGATGACATGAGCGCAGGTTTTGGAACAGCACACACGGCAAACACCTATTCGAAAAATCACTGCAGTGGTAACGTTGCAGGTCCATCCAATCCCACTGGTTTATGCTAGGGAGAATTTTACGAAAAAAAACTGCCGGATATTCTGCGTGGCTCACAAAGACGCGTAAACGATTTTCCCTGAGACTAGCGTCATGTATACCTTCGCATCCTTCCATTTTTCAGGATGCATTCCGAAAATATCTTCCTCAAACACCGTTATGTCGGCGTATTTTCCAACTTCAAGCGTCCCTCTCGAGATCTCTTGAAAATCCAGATACGCAGGATTTTTCGTGTAAAATTCTAGAGCTTGAGCTAGCGTCAGAATCTCTTCTTTTCCAATGACATTTCCTCTGGCAGTGCGTCTTGTTACGAGTCCATACATTCCCAGCAACGGGTTTGCAGGAGTCACGTCCCAGTCTGAATTACCAGCTACCATAATTCCTTTTTCCAGATAACTCTTACCGAGATAGTATCCCTTGAGCCGTTTCTCACCCAAGAGTTGGAGGTGACTATCACCGAGGCTATAGAGGAAACCGATCGAGGACGACACGCAAATCCCCAAGGATTTGATTTTTTGGAGCGTTTGGTCAGATATGAGTCCGCAATGTTCGATCCGGATCCGGTGATCTCCTGAAATCGATCCAGAAGCTTTGGAATCTGCCAGTGTTTCCCCTATTAGATCAATCACCACATCGACAGCTCGATCTCCTATTGCATGGATGCAAGGTCTGAGTCCTCCGACCATTAGCTCCAATATAGAAGCTGCAAGCTCTTCTCTGTTCATCAAGAGAATGCCATTTGCTTCTTCAGTCGGATACGGATCGTACATCGCCGCGGTGGCGGAAGCTAGGCTGCCATCTGAGATCAGCTTCGCCCCGACGACACGAAGCAGGTCGTCTCCAAAATTAGTTTGAATGCCCACTTTGATTGCGTCTTGCGCGATCGGGGCTTCCACGAAATTCGCAGCAAGAATCAAACCCACCCTGAGCATGAGCTTTCCCTCATTTCTCAAGTCCTGGTACGCTCTAAATTCTGCTCGCGTTGTAAGTGCTTCGTCGTAAGCTGTTATGCCCCAACTTGCGAGCTTCCTCTGGGCCGCCAGGATTGCTTCTTTCAACTCAGCTATCGTTGGTTCGGGCGATACTTTCATCACAAGCTTCTGTGCGTTTTCTGCGAGTATTCCAGTTGGCTTGCCTTCGGAGTTCCTGTAAATTTTCCCGCCTTCAGGTTCTTGTGTGTGACTATCAATGCCTGCTAATGAAAGAGCAAGGGAGTTGACGCTCATCACGTGACCGTCCCTTCTGGAGATCGCACAGGGATTTCGAGGAGACACCTCGTCCAGGTCCCGTCTATTAGGCGGTCTTCCATCGGAAAGACGGAATTCATCGTACCCCTTTCCCAGGATCCATTTTCCCGGCTCCAGCTTTTCTGCTCGGGTTTTTACTGCCGCTTGGATCTCTTTGATGGATTTCAATTTCAAGCAGTCGATCCAGTACTTGATCACTATTCCTGCACTTGCAGCGTGAGTGTGGACATCCACCAATCCGGGGATTGCCGTCCTGCCCTTCAGGTCAATTACTTTTGTTTTTGGACCCCGCAAAATTTCGATTTCTTCGTTTGTTCCAGTCTGAATGATCTTCCCGTCATAGATTGCAAGAGCCTCAACTACGTTGTTATCCGTAACTAATGTATGGATCTTTCCGTTTACAATTAGGGAGTCTGGCGCTGGCATCTCGGATTCAATTCTACTTTAGAAAATCTACGCCAAGAAGGTCTCGATTGTTATCTTGAAGATCTCTACGGAGGAGTAAACCTGAGTCAATTCAATTTTTTCGTCCTTCGTGTGCGCATCTTCGATCCTCCCGGGTCCGAAGACCACTGACGGGATCCCTCCCTTCTGCGAGAGGTGTGCTGCATCCGTCCAAAAGGGCATCCCTTCGATCCGCGCATCTCCGAGAACTTCACGCGTCGCGCTCTGCAATACTTTTACTATAGGTTCGGTGGGTTTTGTTTCCAGCGGAAATCTTTCGAAGGTTTTGGAGATCTTGTGCCTGAAAGATCTCTGATTGTCATCCACTTCCGCCGCTCGGATTTTTTCAATCTGCAATTCGAGTTCTTTGATCAGAGACTCGGTAGTTTCTCCCGGGATGGTTCTTCGTTCGATCCCGAGCTTGCAGTAGTCCGGCACTACGTTCCAGGCTTTCGAGCCTCCCTCAATGATTGAGTTGTGGATTCTCGGAGAACCTGCAAGCGGGTGCGGTTTCTCTTGCTCTAAATGCGTTCTGAGATCTCCATTGATCCTTGCCGCAAGCTTTCCCGCCTTTTCGATCGCATCCACGCCTAACTCGGGAACTCCACCGTGAGCCGGTTTCCCATAGATCTCGATGAGAAAGCGATTGATACCCTTGTGCGCCAGTCCCAGAGCTAGATTGGTGGGCTCACAAACGATCGCCGCATCCGAGGTGTACTTTTCGACGAGCTTTTCCGTACCCTCGCTGAGTAATTCTTCGCCGACAACGTAGGTCAGAACAAGTTCTCCATTCAATTCTTTCGGATCTTCTTCCAAGAGTTGAGCAGCGGAAGTAATCGTGGCTGCAATTCCACCCTTGGTGTCTGTAGACCCTCGCCCGTAGAGGAAGCCGCCTTTGACCGTAGGTTTCAGCGGATCGATCGACATTCCTGCAACTGGTACCGTATCCATATGGCAGTTGAACATCAGGGTGCTGGAGGATTTTGTCTTGCGACCAAAGCGCAGTTTTGCGATCACGTTTTGTCTCTTGGGTTCCACCTTCTGAGTTTCAACGGAGAACCCCTGCTTCGAAAGAGCGTCGCGAAGGAACTCTGAGATCTCGTACTCTCCCTCGGATTCGGAGCTAGTTCCCGGATTTACACTGTTGATCGCAACGAGTTGTCCTAACAGTTTCTTTGAAAATTCTCGAGCATTCATTGGTTGTCGTCGTGTGAAGTTCTAAGGGTATTTCTAGATTCTCGCGGCCGAACTCCATTTATGATGGGTGAGGTCTCTGCGGAGAGTAATACTAAATATCAGAGGTTAGGTACTGATCCGTAATGGAATTTTGTTCCAGCTGTGGTCGAGCAGTCTCGCCAGAAGCTCCATACTGCGCGTCGTGCGGTGCTTCTCTCAGAAGTACAGAGAGCTATTATTCTTCCCGCCAGCCCTACTCCATGGGTACTTTTGCCGTGCCTCGGAAGAGCACAGTGATCGCAGCTGCTCTGGGTCTGGTTCCGGGATTTTTTGGTTTCTGGGGACTGGGACAGATGTACGCGGGCAAAATCGGAAAGGGAATTGCTTTACTGATTGCAGGTCTAATCATCGGAGGACTGTTCTGGTTCAGTGTTATACTCACGGTGATTCTCATTGGGTACGTGGGAATCGCGATCTTCGGAATAATCTTCGTGGGAGGGTGGCTCTGGCAAACCGTGGATGCTTACGGCACCGCTCAGGAATATAATGAACTGCACACCCAACCTGCGAGAACCCAGTGGTAGAGTAATGATCTTATGTTTGGATGAGTTCTTTAGACCGTCCGAGCGTTTGCAGGTCTCATTAAAATTCGAGAGTGAGTTATTAACAGGACGGGGGTTCCTACTCCCAATCACACGCGGGGTTTA
>JAPCJV010000044.1 GCA_027886785.1 Nitrososphaerota archaeon
AGAACGGCAATTCTGTCGCTAATTGATCCAGCAACCGCCAGATCATGCGTAATGAACACAACTGACATTCCAATCTTTTTGACTATCCCTTTCAGGAGTCCAAGGACCTGAGCCTGAGTTGTTACATCAAGAGCTGTCGTAGGCTCGTCAGCAATCAACAAACTCGGTCTTTCAGCTACAGCCATAGCAAGCATGACCCTTTGGTTCTGGCCTCCAGAGAGCTGGTGGGGGTATCGCTCCATCACGTCTCTGGCGTCTCCAATTTTTACCGAATTCAAAACTGAAGCGATCTCGCTTTCAACAGCTTCATCAGCTTGTTTCTCTCGATTTCTCTTATTTCTGACGAGGATTGATTCTCTGATTTGGCCTTTGATCTTCATAAGCGGATTTAGGCTCATGAACGGATTTTGGAATATCATGAAAATTCCGGTGCCACGAAGCTTGTCCATTTTTGATTTACTGAAAGATGTGATTTCGGTATCTCTGAAGTAAACTCGCGAACCTTTGAGAACGATCGAGTTAAACGACAGGAGACTTGCTATTGCGAGTGCGAGAGTAGACTTTCCTGAGCCGCTCTCGCCTACGATCGAGAGAATCTCTCCTTCCCCTGCCGTTATTGAGATGTTTCTAAGAGCGTGCACACGTCCTAAAGATAATTTGTAGTCGACAGACAAGTTCTGGACTCTCAGCAGTTGGGAGTCTTGCAATTTCGATTACAACTCGCCTGCGAACATGTCCCTCAATCCGTCGCCGAGGAGAGCCGCACCGATCACGATCGCGGTTATTACTATTCCAGGCATCATTGAGTACCACCACTGTTCGGGAAAATAATTGAGACCTGAAGCCACCATAGTCCCCCATTCTGGGGCTGGAGCCGGAACACCAAGGCCTAGGAAACTAAGAATAGAATAGACCAATATGGTATTCCCCAAATCGATCGTCGCATACGAAATCAAAGTGTTCAGAGAGGATCTGAAGACGTGCTTTACAATTATGGTGAAACTAGAGATGCCCGAAAGGAGCGCTGAATCGATGAATTTCTGGTGTTTAATTTTGAGTGTCTCAGCTCTCAAAAGCCTAGCGTAAGATGGCCACCAAACAACTACGAGAGCGATAATAGCGTAAACCGCACTTCTGCCGAGAGTTGCCTCAATCGTCAACGCAAGAATCAGTGCGGGGAACGCAAGAAAAAGATCCGTTATGCGCATGTTCAACTCTTCAATTCCCTTGCCGAAGTAACCGGCTGGATATCCGATTATTCCACCGATCACGATCCCACCCGAAATTACAATGACAGAAACGGCAGCATCTGTTGGAGCCGCATAAAGCACCCTGCTCCAGATATCTCTACCAAGATCGTCGGTTCCCATAAAGTGTGAAAAAGAGGGAGCGAGTAAAGAGTGAGAAAGTGACGACATTAAGGGGTTATACGGAAGCAGAGCCCAACCAAGTCCAGGAAAGTGGAAAAGCGATCCTGCAATTTGTAAGATTCCTTCGATAAGTGACCATCCATAAAACGCTGCGACTATTACCAAACCGAGAAGCGACGAAGGCCGAGAAGCAAGACGCTTAGCCCCATTTGCAACCCTTCTTGCCGAAAGTTCCATCAATAGTTTGAACCGATCCTCACGCGTGGATCAATCGCCGCGTAAAGAAGATCCGCGATGAAATTGATGATTATGACCGAGATCGTGATGACGAGGACTGAGCCGATCAGAGTGGGGTAGTCGTAATTGTAGAGTGACTGTGTTATCAGGTACCCCATCCCCTCGTAGCTGAAGATCTCTTCAATTACGACGGATCCCGCAATCAAAAATGCGAACGTAAGAGAGATCACAGTGATCACCGGGATCAAGGAATTCTTTAGGGCGTGCACGTAGGTCGCCCTTCGAGTTCCTACACCCTTCATGATCGCCGTCCTGACGTAGTCCGTACGAAGATTATCGAGCATGGCGGAACGCATTATCCTAGTGATCAATCCAAAGGAGATCAGCGCTAGCGAAACTGCGGGGAGTATTAGATGCAAAAGGGAGGAGAAAAAGAATGTGTAATTGCCATCGATCAATGCGTCCAGAGAAATAAGTCCGGTAATTGGTGTGGGCAGGGTTAGGGCAGGATCAGCCAGCTGACTGGGAGGGAATATGTGAGCGTTGTAGGCAAGGACAAATTGGAGTAACAAGGCTACAAGGAACGGGGGCATACTCCAGCTCAGGAGATAGGCAGCTCTAACCGAGTGATCCCCTGCTTTTTCCTGATGGGCAGCCGCGAAAGCTCCAGTGAAAATACCAATAATTATTGTCAGTCCCATTGCCACGAAGGTCAGTTCGAGAGTTCTGGGATAGTACGTTTCCACCAGAACGGAAACGGGCTGTTTGAAGTAGGGCGAAATTCCCAAGTTCAGGGTAAATACCGCGACCAAATAATAGTAAAGCTGCGTTAGAACCGGCTGGTCTAGGTGGTACTCGGTGATTACATTTTGGATCTCGGATTTTGAGGCATGAGGACCCGACCACACGTTGGCAGGATTTGGAGCAATAATATGAGTCAGAAGAAAAGTGAGGATGATGACCCCTATGACAAGAACTAATGAATAGATCGAACGTTTGATTAAGAAGCTTGTAAACCCCAACAGTACATGATTCTCCTATAGCAGAGTGAGCTTTTCGATCAGACGCTCCTAGGTTCCCATTATTGATTCTAAATCTTCGTAATCAGTTCCCCGAAGGGTACATAATCGTAATTGAATCCAAAGTGTTTTGGGCCGAAGAGTTCCAACCCCTTCTCCTTTCTCCACACTGGATCAATACTGGATCCGATCACAACCACCTCAACCCCTTCTTTCAACTTGTCATTTGTGATCCCTAAACCTGATTTGGGATCGACGAACATGATCAGATCCGGAGGCATAACTGCGGGCTGTTGATCGATCCAGCACATGATGTGCTCATTCATGATCCAACTTTTCAAACTCTTTCCAGAAAACTGGTCAGACCCTTGGACGAACGCCTCACCGTACAGGAATCCTTTCTCGTCCTTCCAGGTGTATTTTGACACTGACCCTTGGAAGATTTTTCTGCCATTATTCAAATTCCTAATTACTTCTGCGATAGGATCTTTTCCTCGGTCCATAGCCTCTCTTCTTGAGCGGCCGATTTCAATGCATTTTGAAATGGTGCCCAAGACAGCGCACTCTCTCGCCTTTGAAACCGTAAGGGGAGTATCGACGACCGCGACGTGGCCACCTGAAATAACGCTTGCATAACGAGCGATCGCTTCATAATCATCGATGCCCGCATATCTCTCGACTAAAAATTCATTGCCTGTTTCGCTCACTATGGCCGATGGGGACATTGGAATTCCAAAAATGTGCACCGTACTTTGGTGCAACTCAGGTCCCGCCCTTCCCATCAGATCTCCATCCAGCATCGGGATTCCGAGTTTGGACGCGACAGCCAAAGAGGCTGCCGTGTTGCCTCCCCCGATTTCACTTGCTATAGTACCCGAAATTTTCTTGCCCAACTTTGATTCGAGTAATTTGAACGCGGTTTCAATCGGATCGTCTACAATTTTCGGGGCTGATTTTTTTGCGGATATTGGAGGAGCCACGGATCCCACAAAATAGGGGCTTGCCAAAATAGAATCCTTGTCGAACTCTTCCCAAGAAGCGATCAAAAGCTTCTTGCCCTGCTTCAAAATACTCACTAGGGTCTCGAGCCCTTTTCCCGGATCTCCTCCGCCTCCGACACCGAGGAGGGTTGCACCTACAATGAGGTCTTCGAGCTCTTGCTTCGTAGTCAAAGATTTCAAGAAGAATTCAGGGCGACAGTCGAATGCGGCGGTAATAAGAATTCCACGTTCAGCTGTTAATTCTTAAAGCGCGATATTCCATTTTTTTCTAGCAGAACGAGTCATGACAAAATCAGGAAGTACTCCGAAAGCAGTTTCAAAGACCGCAATCAAACTCGTCCGAGATCTTTTGAAAACCAGAGAGGACGAAACGGTCGCAATTACTTGTGATACTGAAAGCGATTGGGATTTCGTGACCTCTGTTGAGGGTGCCGTGAACTCAATTGGCGCGAGACCATTAGTGATCCGGACGAAAGCTCCACCCCACGTGGGAAGGGCTGCGGAACCCTATCTGCCATTGGACAGTCTGGTTTCTGCAGTGTCCGAATCGGATGTTTGGATCGAGCTCAACGGAAAGTGGTTACTCTACTCCAAGGTTTGGGAAGAAGCAATGAAAAGAAAAAGGACGCGATACATGTGCCTTGTTGGGATGAACGTGGACATGGCAAATAGATGCATTGGAAAGATCGACGTCCCAGAAATCCTTGATTTTCAGCGCAGAATCCAAAAAGTCACCAAGGGTGCAAGGGAAATGCGCTATACTACACCGGGCGGAACCAATGTTGCTTTTGAAAACGATCCAAGCAGGCCGGTTCTAGTCGAAGGAGACGTTTCGGGACCTGGAGAGTACATGTTGTTAGGGCAGGTAGATTGGGCCCCAATTGAGGAGACGGTCAACGGTACTATCGCATTCGACGGATCCGTGAATCCTCCCGACAATCTCGGTTTGCTGAAACATGCGATAAATTTGGAAGTGAAGAACGGAAAGGTCACTCGGGTCTACGGGAGTCCAGAAGCAAAGATGTACGAAAAATGGCTCAAGAGTTTGAACGACGAAAACATATACACTTTAGCTCACTTGTCGTACGGTTGCAACCCTGGTGCAAGATTAACGGGGAACGTTTTGGAAGACGAGCGAATTTGGGGAGTACTCGAATGGGGCCTCGGAAATCAGAGTGGGACCTTTGAAGCTTTGGATACGAGAGCCATTTCACATTCGGATGGCATCACTCTGAAACCGACGCTTAGAGGCGACGGAGAACTGATCATAGACAAAGGAAAATTTGTTCACGAGTCTCTGAACGAATCGAAATAGGCCTCTGTCATTTTGGATCAGAACTAGGATAAGGAGCATAATTGTCCTTAATCTGAAACAAGAGGTATTGCAGCAAAGACCTTTGCATCTGTAAGCAGATTTTCGATCTTGGAATACTCGTTCGGCTCGTGAGGAATATCCTCCACTGTGCTCCACACCGCGGTCGGGAACCCTTCCTTTCGGAGCAGGTTGCCCACCGTCAATCCGCCGATTCCCACCAGTTTGGGCTGTTTTTTCGTGACAACGTAAATCGCTTTTTCTAGCAACTGCGCCACTGGGCTCGAAGCCAGTGTAGGGGGCCCAGCATCATCGCGGTTTATGATATCAAGACTGATTTTCACTCCGTTTTCTCTTTCTGAGAGCGAAATTTGGTCCTTAATAATAAAGAGGACATCATCGAGTGAATACTCCGGAAGTACCCTGCAATCAAAGTAAAACACATCCATTCCGGGAACCGTATTGATATTCGGAACGTTTGCTTCAATTTTTGTCGGCTCGAAGGTAGATGGCGGCTCATCAAACAGTTCATTTGTTTTTGTGTACTTCTGATGGAGCACTCGATCCAGATTTAGGGCAAGTTCCATCCCCGAACGGTGAGCGTTTTTGCCCCGGCTCGGGGTACTCGCATGTACCTGTTTTCCTTGGGTAGTTATCTTGAACCACAGCAAGTTTTTTTCAGCGAT
This sequence comes from Nitrososphaerota archaeon, assembly GCA_027886785.1. The sequence goes on from JAPCJV010000044.1 coordinate 5,626, forward strand.
TTCGATAGTTAATCCATCAGCAGTGCCTGCATCAGGCACGATCATCAAATCCTCCTGCATGAAGTACTTGTGCGACAGAAGATACTTTACACCAAAATCACTTCCGTACTCTTCATCCGCAACGGCCCAGACACCGACATTGAAAGGTAGATCGATGCCTAACAGTTTGAGTTCTCGAAGAGCAAACAAACTGGATACTAAGGCTTGACCGTTGTCTTCCGCCCCTCTCGCAAAGATCTTTCCATCTTTGACAACAGGATCAAAAGGATCAGTATTCCATAGATCTCGACTACCTTCAGGGACCGTGTCCATGTGAGACAGAAACCAAAGGGTCTTTGTTCGATCTCTTCCTTCAATCTTAGAGGAGAGATTAGGTCTCACCCCACCTTTGTAGTCTCGATCTGGAACATCGATTCTTGAAACCCGAAAACCCTCAGATTCGAGGAAGCGTTGAATGAAATCCGCTCTCTCGATTTCTCCGGGGCCGCCCATCCTCGGATTTACAGAATTAATCCTTAACATCTGCACAAAGAAATCTACAATCCTATTCCGATCTTTCTCGATGCTCTCGCTTATTCGCGGAATGAATTCGTATAATCCCAATCTTCTTCAAATCCCTTCCGAAGAAATCCAATATTAAGAATTCATCTTCTCTATATGCTATTTTTGAAATCTTGAGATTTTGAATCTCCTACAGCGCTTCGGTACTTTGCCATGGTGAAAACGAGGGAGGCGCTGATCAGCAGAACAGCGTACGTTTGCCATGCAGACGAGTAGGTTCCGGTCTTCTCGACTATGAGTCCAAAAAGAGGAGCACCAACTACCTGCCCGGTCATTGCCAAAGAAAAGGCGAGAGACGTTCCTACTGCTTCGTACCCGGTATCAGAATACTCTCCAGATAGCGCTAGAAAAACTCCATTCCATCCCAAAGCGCCAAATCCAAGTAGCGCCACCACAGCGACCAGTACCCAGATGTTCGCATTTGGCCCAGTAAATGACAAGAGAACCAGCGTCACCGATGAGGTAAGGGATATCACGAGAAGATCCAATATCCGGTTTCCGTGAAGTAGCCTGTCGCTCACGAGTCCAAAAACAGGTCTGCCCAAAGTGCCTGCCATGTTCACGAGCGAAAGAAACAAACCCGCCTCTACCACATTGTACCCCCATTTGTCTTGGGCGAACAGCGCAATGTAGGTGGACACGGCCGCTTGGACAGATGCATAGAAAAAACCCACTCCACCGACCCAACGTAGGTTGCTATTTTTCAACGAGAGCGACAATCCTTCGCGAAGAAAGGCGAACCCCTTCTTGGAGTTAGGATTCGATTCTGATTCCTTGTACCACAAGAGAAAGGAGGAGCCGATGAGAACAAGGATGCCAGCTACGATGAAGCTTGCAGGAAGGCCGTACCTGACTCCAATTACCGGTAGAAGTGCACCCGCGATTGAAGCTCCCACCGTGGTGCCGGTCTGCTTTAGCCCCATGACGGAACTGCGCTGATTTTTGGAAAACCAATTTATGATCGCCTTGCTAGTAACGGGAGTGATGGAGCTGTAACCGAATCCAACACCCAGCACTGAAATTGCGAGCCCCGTAAAGTCATGGGCAAAAGAAGCACCCAAAATGGAAACAGCTTCAAGGACATGTCCAAGAAAAAGGATTTTTCTCACGCCCAAATAATCCGCGATCGCTCCAAAAAATACTGAGACGCTTACTATGCCCAAATAGGTGATGCCCACAAGTTCTCCGATTTCGGTGGGAGTTAGGGCAACTCGAGTTACGAGCAACGGTCCGAGTGCGGGAACCGCGAAAATCAAGATCGCTGCGGTAGTTTGGGAAGTCCAAACAATTCCGAAATTTTCTAATTGGGTTCTCTTACCGAAACCATCCAAAAAATGCTTTAACTCTCCTTTGATCTAGGATATTTCGTAAATTCCAATCCATTTACTAGCGAGACGAAGACTTTGATTGAATTTCGCTTGAAAAAGTTACTCGGTCTGAAAATCACATCGAAACCGATTTTGAAGAAAGAAAAGCCATCCGCAGAACTTGAGGCTCTGAATTCCTTTGGAATGCATGTTGGATCGACCTAGGGCCCCCCTAGGGGTGATCGCATGCGGACGGAGGATTTTCGTGAATAGCGATTTCCAAGCCCTGTTTGGTCGCATCAGCCAGTTACTAGCTGTTGCAACTCTTCAGGGGATGCTTCTCTTTGTTAATGCTCTAAATTTTCATTGCTTTATTATGCCATTTCATGCACGATCGCGCAGCGTTGCAATTTTGCGTACCGTTCAGCTTGAAACGAGCAGTCCTGATCGAAAAGCCCTTCTCGGTGAATCGCGAAGGCCGGCGCGTCCCCTGACGGATTTTCAGCGTTTTTTGAGAACTCGAGGGTCTCGCCCGGGTTGAGCTAGTTCTCCACGTACTTGAGGTGAGATTCGATCCGGGTATTTTTTCGATAAATATAGCCCCGCTACTGAAAGAAGAAGCGCAACTCCCTCCAAGATCATCCACGAATAGTCCGGAAAAACAACTTCCTGGAAACTAAAGGGAATGAATAGCTGGAACGTGGAGCCAGAAGCCGCAAAGACATCGTATGCAAGATGGGCAAACAGAGTAATCGGTCCCACAAAAGCGAGCTTTGTCAGGAGTTTTGTAGAAACCTTCATTCTCACCGCAACATAAATGACTAATGCGGTCGACACAATGAGATAGAGAATTGAGTGGTCTGGTCGGCCGCTTACGTCGAAGTTAAGAGCGCTGAGAATGTGATCTGCATCGATCAGAATCGCGAGCGCGCCGGTCATGAGAGCAATGTCCAGATCTAGGAGCGGCAGCGCGGCGAGAAAGCCGAACAAATAGTGTCCCGCTACTTCAATCGCAAGCTTTCCCAGTGCATACTCGTGATAGTGGCTCCCGGGTTGGTAGTAAAGAAATCCGATTAAGCTGTAGACTAAAGAGAGCGCCGTGTAAAACAGGGCGATCGTGAGGACGAGAAGAAACTTCTTGCGACTGTCAAAAATCAAAAAGCCGAACTTCATTCCACATGCCTCAAAATTTTACAATGGTGGACCAGATTCTCGAAGAAAATGTGAAAGAAATGAATTAGGTCCAAATTCTACTCATATACTTTTGCAACAATTTTGAGAGAATCAGGGCATCAGAGTCTATGCCTTTGTCTAGAAAAGTAAACTCTCTTCAGTATAATCGGTTTTAATGGCGTAATGGCTCGGATTTCTAGTTACCACGGAATTTTCTGAAAAATATGGAGATGGAATGAGAGAATGACAGAATTTACAGATAGATGGACGGTAAACAGAGACAAAGCAACGGCACAGACCAAGATCAAGGATGCGATGAATCCACAGGGCGATTTGAGGAGAAAACTCGTAGATACAGACAGGTCGCTCACCTCCCAAGTCTCAAAACTGGACAAGACTCTAACCAAAATGGGTGAAAAGGAAAAAGTACTTTTCAAAAAAACGAGTACCGCTTTCCAAAAGCACGACACCACGATGGCTCAGGCGTATGCGAACGAACTTTCAGAACACAGAAAGGCAATGAAGCTCGTTCAAAGCTCTCGGTTGTGCCTCGAGCAAGTGCAGATGAGATTGAAGACGATCACTGACTTTGGCGATCTCGCGAATGTGATTGCTCCAGTGGGGCAGGTCGTGAGAACCGTACGCACGAGTCTTCAGAACGTAATGCCTTCCGCCAATGACACGCTATCCGAAATCTCAACCGGACTGCAG
>JAPCJV010000045.1 GCA_027886785.1 Nitrososphaerota archaeon
GAGAATTTTTTCCCATACTCTGTTTTCGCGTACCTTTCGAGGAGATACTTTAGAGCGTCCTCCTGTGCTTTTTCTGGATTCTGAAGAGAGGAGTACCAGGGATCGACGAAGCTTCTCAGGAGTCCCGATGAAAGCTCAAGGTTGGATGACAAAACCGGGTTCTCAGCACTTTTCAGAGGGAAATTTTACTTGGAATGTACGAGTTCAATAAGACCACTTTTTTTCTTCGGGAACTTCGTAGTGAAGCTTATCAATAGCTGATTTTTCATCCAACTTTTTCATGTAGTGCCTAATTCCAAAGCGAAGCGTCGCAAGCAGGATGTACACCGCGTCCTCCCCCTTGGTCGTCAAGTAGTATTGAGGGCCTTCAGTGCGGATCGACTTTTTCTTCACGAGTCCCTCCTTCGCCATTTGATCCAGGCGTCGCGACAGTACTCGCGGAGTAAGCCCCGGATTATTTTTCAAGATCTGTCCAAATCTCCGCAGCTTCAAAAATGCAATGTCTCGGATGATGAGCAGCGTCCACTTTCTTCCGAGAAGCTTCAAGCTCTCCCGGATTGGATCCGCTTGGTACTCGAGCTCGAGTGCGGAGCGGATTTGCGTGGATTTCCTCGCCGTCATTCAAAGATAGACCTCCCGCTTATAAAAGAAAAATTCGTTCACGTAGGGACGACTTTGCAGAGCCAGAAGCGGGGCAAGTGGACTTTCACCAAGATCGCGCCTAGATTCGTTTCTTATGATAGAGCTGAGACATTGAAATTTTACGGAGATCTGGACTTCGATATTACTATGGATGAGGAGGGCTTCCTCATCGTCAGTAGAGACGGGGTGGATATCCACTTGAATATTTTCGAGGGACCTGCAGACAAAAAGAAATGTTCAGTATGCTGGATTGGAGTTAATGGGATCGAAGCTTTGTACGAACAAGGCAAGTCAAAGAACCTAGTCAGCTATCCTCTGGAGATAAAACCGTACGGCTTGAAAGAATTTGCCGCGAACGACCCATCGAGAAATCTTATCCTCTTTGCGGAACCAGTTTCCTAATATCGGTCCGGTTAACCTGAACTTACAAAATGTTTAATTCAAAATCCCACTGTATGTACTTTCGCAATTGACAGAGACCTCTGAAGAGAGGAGGCCTTCCTCGAGCTTCAACCGGGTGATCGGAATGATTGCTTACACCGAGCTTGCGAGCACCGATCCTAAGGCAACGAGAGACTTTCTCAGTCAAGTGTTCAATTGGAGTTTCCAGACGATAAAGACGCCTCAGGGAGAGTTGATCGCCTACCAGACGCCCGGAGGGGTGGAAGGCAGCATCAGAAAGACGAGTCCCGAGGAATCCCCAGCGAGCCTGAACTACGTACTGGTGGATGACTTGAACGCGGCAGAAAAGAAAATCCTGGCTTCAGGTGGAGAAATAGTCCTCCCTCGAGTGGATGTCCCGCACATGGGCAGCTTTTTCTGGTTCAAAATCCCGGGCGGGCCAGTGCTTGCCTGCTGGGCAGATGCGCCGGATCGAAAAGTCAGTTCGTGAACGTACCCAGCTGCGGTAAAATACTACTATCCTTTTTGACCCTGCATGAAATAAATAGTATCCAAAGGATACTGCTGAGCTGACATCAAATGATGAGCCCGAAAGAAGTTGTAATGGCGTATCAAAGCGCGCTGGGAAAGCAAGATTACAAAACCGCCAGCAGTTTCATGGACGATAAACACTTTTCGTTCAAGGGACCCCTTGCTACCCATGACAAAGCCGAAGGGCTTCTGAAAGATCTCGAGCAGCTCCATCATATTGTGCAGGGAGTAGAAATGAAAAAAGTCTTTGTCGACGGTGGCGACGTGTGTCTCCTCTACGATCTCATCACCAAGGAACCTCCAGTTACCTCATTCACTTGTGATTGGTATCACGTGGAAAACGGAAAAATAAGTTCAGTCAGAGTGGTCTTCGACCCGCGACCGTTTGCCGCAATGTTCGAGAAGAGATCATAATTCTGATCTCACTCTCTCATGCATTTACAACAAAAGGCTCCAGAGGAGTATTAGTATGAGATTGGATCCAGTGTCCCAAACAGTAGGATTTTAGCAGAAGAATTTTAAGGACTTTTTGATTAGTCCTAAATAGCAAATGCGTGCTTCAGGTTTTTCTACGAAAAGGAGCGCCTTGCTGCTCCTGATTTTGCTTGGTGCCGCCGTTTTCCTATCGCTCGCCTCCTACGAATACTCCACGCAGGTGTCTGCAAACGTGGCAAACCTTTCGCTCGAAGAAATTCACTCCAACTCACAAATAGAGGCGAGTGATTTAGGTCATTTGCTCGAAAGAAGTCTGGAAGCGATTTCTCACAATCTGGACGTGTTGGCAAACAGCCCTCCAGTGCAGGCTCTGAACGCCACCACTTCAGTATCCCAATTCGCGGCAGCTCAGAACTCCACCGGTTATCTGACGTCCGGATATTATTTTTTCGACAATGTTGGGAGGCTCATCCTCACCGCCAATGGTACAAACCAGGTCTTTCCCCCAGCAACCGCTCAAAATTATAGCTACAGGCCTGTATTTGCGGGGGCAAAGGGGTCGGATGCAACTTTTTTCAGTAGCGCGACTGTGTCGATGAGGAATTCCTCGATCACCTTCATTTCCATATCCAGATCAGTGTACGCACCGCAAATAGGAAGGGGCTCAATGAGAACTTTCATGGGGGTGGTGTCGGCTGCCGTGTACATGACTACGCTGGGCCGGGTGATTCAGAACAACCTTTCACCCAACTTCAAGAGCTCCATCGGGATCTTGGATTTTACGGGGAACATTATCTATTCAAGCAATGAATCGTTCATTGGGGCTAACGTGTTTGGAAGCACTTTCCAGAATTCGATCCCATCGGATTTGAAGCCGGAATTCAACGCCTTTCTTAACGAGTCTTTGCGAGGTCAGGCGGGCTATCAGGACTTGTCCTACAGAGGTGCGAGCACGACGCTGACTTATCAGCCTCTCTTCGTCAATGCAACCACCAGTACCGGGAACCAAATATCAAAACAATTTGGAGTGTTGTACGTTACCGCGTCCGACACCCTTGCTACTGCAGCGGATGCATTGATTGGGCAACAACAATTTGTCGGCATGATCACAATTTTTGGGATAGTGGGAGTGTCCGTAGGTCTCGCGGTGACTACGCTCCTCTGGAACCGGCGATTAAACGAGGCAGTCAAAGAAAAGACTGCAGATCTGGTAAATGCAAACGCACAGCTGGCCGCTAAAGCGCAGGCCGAGAAGGATTTGTTAAACATTACAGCCCATGAGTTGCGCACTCCCACTCAGAGCATTCTCGTGAACAGCGAGATCCTCCGGAATGTGATTAGACCTGCTCTTGGGTTAGAGCACTCAAATTCGGACGGCCAGACGTCCGAACAACCCATGCTGGTGGGAAACGTGGACCCAAATGAAGTCGTGGAAATGGTAGAGTCGTCGTACCGGAATTCTCAGCGGCTACAAAAGTTGACGCAAAACATCCTCGAGGTGGCGCGTATTGATAACAACATGCTTCGCCTGGAAAGGGAGACGTTTAACCTGAACGATGTAATTAGGCAGGCAGTTTCCGACGCAAGAAGGTCTCTGTACGGGGAGGAGGGAGCGCGCCCTCAGGTGGTTCTTTCGTTTGAGCCAAAGCAGTCTGAGCTATTAGTGAACGCAGACCGGACGAAACTGAGCGAGGTAGTGAACAATTTACTGGAAAATTCGATAAAATTCACGAAGGACGGCGGGAAGATCAAAGTGATGGCGGACAAAGACGATCGGGGCTTCGCAATCATTACAATAACTGATGAGGGTTCCGGGATTGATACAGAAATATTTCCTCGCCTTTTCACAAAGTTCGGCACGAAAACCGGTACGGGGCTGGGACTGTACATTTCAAAAGCGTACATTGAAGCTCATGGGGGCACTATCACGGCGGAAAACAACACCGGAACAAATTGGGGCGCCACCTTTAGGTTCTCCATCCCATTGGTCGCTAAACCAGTAGATGAGGCGGTGGTAAACATCGTGAAATCTGTCGAAGAGAGAAAATCTGGATAACTCGATTGGTCAATCATAAGGTCGACGAGAGAATCAAGCACCTAACTTTACGCCCGAGTCCACCCACGCGAGCCAGTCGAAAGTAATTTCTCCCTTACTTCCGATGATCGAATTTAGGGCGGTCAGAATATCGCCTTCCTTTTTCTTCCGAGTTCCCTCACTTACTTTTTGCATCGCGAACGCGATCGAGGGGCTTGTCTCCATGACGTACCTCAAGTACTGCTCCGCCGACTCCCACGTCATCTGACCCCTGAGCTCGGTTTCTTCGATGCCGCTCAATTGCGCATCGCGAAGCAGCGACGTGATTTTGCCCCGTTCAGAGCAGCGGTAGGGTTCTGGCGAATCAGGGGAGGGACTGGGTAGATCGAACAATTTCAACAACATTTGGATAAATTCCTGGGCACGGTTATCTCGGGGCCCCCATACGGACACGGCAAGCCGCCTGTTCGGCTTCAATACTCTCACCATTTCCCGCACGCCGAAGAGCAAGTCTGGAAAAAACATCACTCCAAACCTGCACGTAACAGCATCAAAATGATCAGAGGCAAAAGGTAGCTTGAGCCCTTCCAGGAGGCGCGTCTCAAAATTGTTTATGCCTAAATTTTTGGCTTTTTCTCTCGCGGTTCCAAGCATCTCCTCAGAGTTATCCGCGCCGATCACCTTTCCTGATCCCACTCTCTTCGCGGCGGTCAGTCCCGGTTCGCCACTTCCCGTCGCAACGTCCAGGACCAAGTACCCGTCTTTCAAGTCCACCGATTCCAGAATTTTTTCACCTGCAGGGCGCAACAAATTCATTAGGAACGGTTCCCATTTTTTCCACCCCGGAGCGAGCTCGTTCCAATACTCGCGCTGCTGTTTGCGTATCTCCTCCATCTTGCTCAAAGAAAGTACTCAGATCCAAGACCTTTAGGCCGATAGATAAGATCTTCGTAAAAGAGAAAACTTTTGCAAAGATTACGGAAGCAGTTTCTCTCTGCTGATCAATCTGCTCGATAGCAAGAGCATCACGATAGTTAGTACGGATACGGACACGACAATGGCCAGATCAATGGGGATCGCAAGCGAGGGGATTACGAGCGGGCCGATGTACGAGGGAAAGACCATAACTACTCCCAACGCGATCCCAAGCGGCTGATTGGATCCGATCCTCTGTTTTTGCAGAGAGCTAAAGGCGATCATGATGATCGTCACCAGCGACACCACAGGCAGAGCAATGAGTACTACCAGGCCTGATAACTCAAGGAGGATCGACAGATTTGCTCCCTGGATTATCCCGGCAACTACGTTCGCCACAATTTCAAAGGACACGAGGCCCCCGGTTAAAATCAGCGCAGCCTTGAGGTACCGCCTGTAAATGTCCCCCTGATCCATTCCGAGGGATAGGAAATATTCGAGGACGCCGTTGTTCTTGTCGTAAACGTAGAGGAGGAGCACCGGCGTGGAAAATGCAATGGACGCAAACACCTGCAGCGGTACGGATATGAGACGAAAATATTCTTGGAAGGTGAGCCCACCCGGAAAGGTCGAGTTGCCCAGGGGGATCCCGGTCGAGGAAGGAAAAGTATTCAGCAAAGTGGGAATGCTCGAAATGAGGACACTGATCAGTCCGAGAAAAACCCCGATGACCACATAGGTCTTGCTCAGAGAGAGGCTTCTCTTTGCAATGATTATTCCCGGATCACTCACAAATAATCACTCCCTCGATCTCAATTCGTCATCGCAGATGGAGATCGATTTTCAAACAGATCTTGAAGTGGATTATCGAGCTGGCGCATCTCGGTAACCATTACGCCGCTTTCTACCAATTTCTTCAACGCGAGCCCTGCTTCTTCAGGTGTCGAGACGGTCAACACGTAGTATCCACCCTCGCCCAGCTCTGCGTTTGGAAGAATCTTCGTTACGTCTTGATTTGCCCTAAAGCCTACCCTGTACTCCTTGGATCTTATGTTGGAGATCTTGTCATAGTAGGCAATCCTCCCATCTCTTACCAGAATGAGATTTGTCCCGACATCCCGAGCTTCGTAGAGGTTGTGAGAGGAGTACAGCACGATCTTGTCCCTCGCAAGACGGAGAAGTATGTCCCGGATTTCTTTGGACACCCCCGGATCCAGGTTAGACGTGGGTTCGTCGAGGAGATAGAGGTCCCGCTCCCTCAAAAACACCTTTGCGATCGAAACTCGCTTCTTCTGTCCCTGCGATAGATCGGAAACCTTCTTGTCTTTCAATTCCTGTAGATTCAGGAGGGCAAGCACTTCGTCTGCATTTCCACCCTCGATATCTGCGTAGAATTTGAGCGCGTTGTGCACGGTCATCTCTTCAGGGATCGCATTGTAGTGCGACAGGTAATTGATCCGCTTGCGTACCTCTTTCGAGGTGGCGACGTTTTTCCCATCGAAGCGCACTTCCCCCGAGTACGGCTCGAGGATCCCTGCGATCGTCCTAAATAGAGTCGTCTTCCCCGCACCATTCGGTCCAAGAACTACGTAAATCGCCGATTCTTCCGCCTTCAAGTTGATGTTGTAGAGGACGGGCTTTCCGTTATACCCGGAATTGGCATTGACGATTTCCAAGGAGTGCATTTCTATTTTCAGCCGGGGAGAAACGACGGTTTTCGTCTTACCTTCTTAAGGAAGGCGGGTCGAGGGATATGCCAAAGAGATGATTGACAATCCTTCTTTCTAGTCCTTTTAGTTCCTAATTATTTGGAAGAAGATAACGCTTTGCCCAAAAAACAAACCTGGGATCCCTTTTTTCATGAATTTGGTCGAAAGGCACGTATGGGACGGCGCCTTACTTTTTCAGAAAAGTCTGCGATATTGCATCAACAAGCATTCTTCGCAATATAGCTTTTGGACCTATTCAGCGGAGAGGGCCGAACTATCGGAACCTCCAGAAATCTCTTGAAAAAAGGAGCGTCTCTTTTTTCGGAAAGCAAACAGACCGATCAAACCTCCCGCAAATAATCCCCCTAAAATTATTCCCAAGAGTGTATAATTGTAATCGAGTGCGACTCCCAATACTGTGGGATTTGAAGCGAAAAGGGTATAGTTCGGAGACGTTCCTACGCTTACATTTCCAAGTCTCCATGAATTTAGAGTATAGAAAATGGACGAGGGCGAAACTTTGAGTGCGAGGCTAGTCCCAATAGGAACAAAGATAGTGGTTGACGACCCTTCTGTTATGGTTCCTGCACCCACACCGTACGAGTATGTCAGCTCCGCGTTTGCAGGCGCGGAGATTGTAATCCCCGGGTAAAAAAGTCCCGAAACGTTCGCGGGTCCACTCACAACTAGGGTTCCGTTGGAACTCGATTCGGTGCTTTCCCATCCCATGAATCTCCATCCGGGAGCTGCGTTCTCGGAGATCTGAAGCGGCTCACTGGCATTATACCATCCTGTTGCGGGTCGTACTTTGCCACCTTGAGCAGTATCCGAAACTACTCTGACAAAATATTGGTGCTCATAGCCCAAATTCGCAGATCCGCCAGAACTTTGCTTCCCTGTGCCAGTAGAGTTAACAATAATCCATCTTTCATTTGTGTTCGACCCAGGCAATAACTTGGACACAGACCAGCTAGACCCAGAATCTAACCAATTCCCCGCATCTTGAGACTGCAATGTCATATTCTGTGCTCTGCCAAAACTTCTGGAGGTTAATACTGGCGGCGCAGATGGATTGCCCCCACCGAGTACGTTGTATGATGTCATCAACAGAAATTGGTGATAGTAAACTGCCCTTAGGGTCTCCGAATCAAATACTCTGCCGGATTGATTTGATCCAATTGCCCATCTTTCTGTAGCAGAAGAGTTGCTCGGTATCACGCTGCTGAAGGAATACAGTGAAGACGCATCTACCCAGGAAGTGGATCCGGTCTTGTTTAGCATGATAGTCGAAGGAGAACCGAACGAGGTAATGTTAATCCACGCAGAACCAGAAGGTACACTGCCATCGGGAATTTGAATCCCGAAATTGACGACATACTGTTGAAAATAAGCTAGGCTTACTGTCGCAGAATTAATTGCTGTACCGTTCGTATTTGCGTTTGTAATCCATCTCAGGGTTGTATTGGAACCGGGGAGGATCGGATTTACATTCCAGCTGCTGCCGTAATCAACATTCAAAGTTCTGGGAGTAGCGCTTAGATTTTGTAACAATATCACACCATTGAACGTGTAACTCAACACAGCCTGCGGAGTACTAGCTCCAGTGAGCTCGAAAGTCAAGGGAACTGCTTTTGTGACATGGAGTAAATACAATGCGGCGTCACTTCCCTGGCTGGAATTTGCTAGAATTGTAAGATCATATGGACCTGGGGTGATAGATGATGGGATCGTAATTGTGAAGGGAACCCCTAAACCTGCTGAATTAGGCAGTGCCGGATTTACGACGAACGTTCCTGTTGCCCCGGCCGGCAATCCCAAAATGGATAGGCTCGTTTGAACTCCAATTCCAGTCAGGGTTGCGTTGAAAGATTTATTCGCTCCCTGAGTTATGTTCCCGGAGTATTCAGGAAGAGTTAAGGCTAATACTGAGAATTTTGCGTCAATCGTCCCCGGTCCTGAAATCTTCGTAAATGTCGAAAAAGATTTGGCGTTTCCAAAGGTAAACGAAGCAGCTTGCCACTCGGCAAAAACGTATGGATTACTACCTTGCCCTTGAATCGGGATTTGAGAACCTGCCTCGTACCAGTTAGCTCCTGACGGCTGCGTTGTCCCCGCTCCTGGAGGATTTGCATCGATAGTTACCTGAAATTGGTGATCGTATACAAGCACGTTCGTTTCACCCGAAGAGACTATGCCGTTAGTGGGTTGGAGAGCAGTCCACCTCTCCGTTGAGTTCGACCCCTGAAGCACAGAAGTTACTGACCAAGAAGAGCCGTCGTCCATGTAGTAAGTAGTCGGCTGCTGAGTGATTGTCGACACGTACTGCGTTCCATTGGAATAGTAATTGAGTATCGGAGGGTTGTAGCCCACACCGCCCGCTTGAACCGTGTAACTTAAAGTGATTCCAAAAATGCTCGTCGCACCAGTTATGAACTGGAACGCATCTGCCCCGATCGTCGCACCGTTGGAGGAAAGGAATTGGAGCAAACCGGGGCTTGAAAAGGAAAGTAAATGTGAAGCTTGGGCAAAAAGCGTGACGTTAGTGACGACGTTTCTTTCTTCGATCCACATTGTTCCTGTACTGAGCGAGGACTTTGGATTCGTGTAACTAAC
>JAPCJV010000046.1 GCA_027886785.1 Nitrososphaerota archaeon
AGGAACAAGCAATAATTTGCTGGTCGCTCTGGATGCAACAACAGGAAGTCTAGCTTGGACTAGCCTGATTACCCAAGGTGCAGTAGGTACATCCAGCGCCTACGCGGGAATTGAAGCAACTCCTCTAGCCTTCCAAGGGAAGCTGATCGTCGGAGAAACGTCCGGGGATGGCGGTCCGACTGGCGGCATCAGGGGATTTGTTAGAGCATTTAGTGAAACAAATGGTCAATTGCTATGGACATTCTATACTGTTCCTCCCTCGTTGATCAATGCCACGAATCAAGCTTTTTACGGCAATACCTGGGGGACAAATGGAACACACGGCTGCGATTGTGGGGGAGGAGCTGTGTGGAATGTACCCGCAGTGGATCCAACAACCGGTGTGATTTATTTTGGAACTGGAAATCCTTCTCCAGCGGGTAGTCTCGTTAAAATCCGGACGCCCAATTCCCAAAAAAATAATCTCTTTACTGATAGCATAGTAGCGCTAAATTCAGCTGACGGAAGTTTGATCTGGCATTTCCAGATGACTCCCGGTGATCAGAGAGACTATGATCAAGGAATGCCCGTGCAATTGTTTACCACCACGATCAATGGCATTGGAACGCAGGTCGTCGGTGCAGGAAGCAAGAACGGATACTATTTCGTCGTAAATGCAAAAGATGGCTCTTTCATCTAGAAAGTAAAAATGGGAATCCATGAAAATGACAATGCGTCGCAGGGGTCTGTTCCCACAAATCAAATCTTTCCAGGCCCGGACGGCGGCGTGGATAGTTTCTCGGCGCTTAACCCTGTCACCAACATGATCTACACGACAGCTTACAACGAGCCCGAAAGTTGCGATATTTCAATCACTGTCTGTCCCACCTTTGCAAGAAATGCGACGTTTTATGCGATAGATGCCTCCACCGGAGGGATCCTCTGGTCAAAATTTATGCCGGGGCCCGGTCTAGGGGGAGGCGCTTCCACAACGGGGGACATCGTCTTTACCTCCGACGGCAACCATAATTTCTATGCGTTAAATGCTCTAAATGGAAATGTATTGTGGACGAGGCACGATGCCACTGGTGGAACTGCAGGAGTCTGGTACTGGACGTGGGGAGCACCTTCCATTGTGGATGGAATGATTTTTGAAACGACGATGGGAAGCTCTAGCGACGGATTGCTCGAAGCTTTTGTACCTGCGAGTGTAACAACCACGAGGTCTACGACAACTTCTTCTAACACAACTTCTAGTTCATCGCCTAGCATAACAACGACGAGCACGACGACAGCAATGCCACCTACCACGACTTATACAATCACTAGTTCCACCACGGAAACTAGTAGTGAAAATAGTACTACGAGCGAAACTACGATAACGAGTTCTGTTTCCACAAGTATTTCCACAACTTCTATTTCTGAGAGTTCAACAATTACCACAAGAATAGATAGTGGAAACACGACTAATGCAAGTTCCACGCAATCTCCTTCGTTTTCCAGCTCGTCGGTTTTGTCTAGCAGAAGTACAACAGAGAACGCGACAAGTACACTTTCAAGCGAAAAAACAACTAGTGCGGCTCAGTCCACTTTCACTACAGAGACAACAATTTCTACTTCACTAGTTTCAAAGCCATCAAACGAAGAGTCAAACGATATAGCTCTGGGCATTGGCGTCATAGTGGTGATCGTTATTTTTCTGGGCATGTCAGTATTGTATAGAAAACGCTAGGTAGGCGTGGCTTGGAAACTGGTTTAGCCCTCGACTGCTTCTTTCTTTACAAGAGCGCAAGGTCACTCGTTCCTCTGAACAAAGTTTCACTAGCAGAGACTGAGTGATTGAGGGATTTACGCAAAATTAATCACGCAATTGGGAAAATCGAATTTTTCAAGGATTGAGCTAATTCGACCCATAACCTTATACTCATCTTGAAGTTCCGGAGCGACGTGATTCCGAAACGCGATCTCAAAAAATACTTCTAACAACGGCACTTGCACTTTGTATTCTATCATTTTCATCATTCCTTCCTGTAGTCTTTGGATCTTCAATTAGCATGGCAACCACTGTGAGGGCAGGCCCGGACGCCCCAATCCCGCTGCTAGTAACATATCCGGCGACAGTTACTTACAAACCATCTAGCATCACAATTACGCAACTTCCAGGTAGCGGCTGCGGCATTTATCCAAAGTGCGGCACGGGGATGACTATTGGCTCGATTACTAACAAGGGAACGTCCAACATACTAGTCACTGGGAAATGTAGTACGACTGTCAAGCCGGGTTTCAACGGCAAGATATCGGAGTCACTACCCTGCTCCTTCCCACCTGGCAACACGATTGCACCGGGAAAGTCACTAATGTTCACGTTCACGATCACGTTGGACAATGTGGCATATGGGAAATACAAAATCACAACATTTTTCGACGTATCTACTGGGCTCACCACTGAAAAAACAAAAACAGGAACGCTTACCGTAACAGCGTCAGGCTAACCGAGACAAATTTGGGTGAGTGGGTTTTCAAGAATTCACGCGCTCTGATTTTTTTCTTCGAGCAGTACGATATTCAAAGTCTAGCTCCTGGTCTTGACATTATGGATCTACGTGATGAATCCGAAGAGTGAACCGTAATTTGCTAAGCGTGTGCCGATAGATCTTGAATCGCAGCGTACGCTGCATCGTGTCCCGGAATCCCGCATACCCCGCCACCCGGATGGGTCGCAGCACTGCACATGTACAACCCTTTCACCGGTGTGCGATACTGAGACCAGTTAGGGAAGGGGTGTAATCCGAGAGATTGATCCAGCGTTCCTTTTCCAACCCCTGCATCTCCGTTCACCAGATTGGGATTCAATCTCTCTACATCCTGGGGAGACAGGACGACCCTCTTTAGGATAATCTTGCGCGCGTTTGGGGCGAACTCCGAAAGCCGCTCAATGCACCGATCCGCAAAAGTCCTCCTTTTGATCCTCGGTCCATGGCTTCCCCCTCACGAGCAGAGGAGCGCGCACAAAATTCCAGAGCGTGTGTTTTCCTTTTGGAGCTCTTGTTGCATCGTAGCATGATGTATTATCTATGGTCATGAAAGGCTCAGACGGTGGCTGCCCAATTACGCAATCATTGAAAGCTCGAGACACTTGGTCTAGGGAGTCGCCAATTTGTACCAGCCCAGATTTTTGAATCTCCTGAGGTCGGTAGTCTAACCAATCGTCCAAAGCCGCATGGATCATAACCTCACTACACTTGGAAAAACGGAATGCCCTAACTTTCTTTCTAAAGTCCTCAGGCGTTGCCGATTCCGGCACCAATTTCGTAAAAAGAGCTTTAGGCTCAATGTTTGAGATCACTCCCTCTTTCGCGTTGAACATCTTGCCGGAGCTCGTCCTTGCACCCACAGCTCGATCGTCCTTCACCAGGATCTCCGACACAGGATCGCCTGTAATGATAGTTCCACCATGTGCCTCGATGTACCTCTGCATCGATTGCACGAGCGTGCTCATTCCTCTATGGGAACTCCAGCCCCAGCGTCCTGCAAAATCCCAATGAAGATCAAGACTACAAGTGCGCTCCCGGCATCCTCGGGAGAAAGCGCCAGGTGATTTGACCCCCAGATGGACATGAAGGCTTTCATTTCTTCAGACTCGAAATTTTTTTCGAGCCAATCTCTTGCAGAAAGATAGGAAAATTGCAGAAAATCCAGTCCAGTGTCGGACTCTTCCAAAGTACTCATCATCGCCGAAAAGGGAAGAGGTGGGGCGGCCATTCCCCCGAGCAAGATGTCTTTGGAATCCAGATAGAAATCAAAAATTTCCTTGAATTTTTCCTCATCCTTCTTGGAGAATTGCTCGATGGATCGAAGTGTATGATTGAGATCCTTATGGATCGTAATCGCCCTTCCATCTTTGAAAGGCGTGGAAGCTACCGGGTCCGGATCTACAACGTGCAATCCATATTTTTCTAGGTTTAGATCCTGCTGGATCGGACTGGCTCTCCAAATGTTGAGTGAAGTAGCGCACACATCGTGCTTGAATCCCGGGAGCGTGATTTCTTGTGTGATCGCTCCTCCCCCCAGAAAGGGTTGGGATTCAACGACCAGCGTTGAGTATCCTTCCCTCGCAAGGTACGCGGCCGCCGACAGCCCGTTGGTCCCGCCGCCGGCAATAATGAAATCAATTTGATCGGCCTGAGGCAAAACAGAAGAGCTCACCTAGCCGAGCTTTGGTGATCAGATTAATCTTTCGAAAACAACAGATAGTGTTTGACGCTCCCCCAAGTTCCTTCCGATCCTGCGGTGGTGTAGGTATGGAGTTTCCATCCCTGTGCTTTGTACTGTTGAATCGCGGAACCTACGTTGTTATGATGATCTACTTCCGTTGCGATCCACTGAGTCATGGTTTTTGGTATACGCCTCTCTACTTGAATTTGGGATAAGTTTAGATTTGAAATTTTGCATTTTTCAAAGTACACAGTTAAAAGAAATCAAATAATCTTAAACGGGGAATTTCACGCGCGGTATGCCGGGAGAGCTGGAACCAAAACCACTCAAAGCTAGATAATGTGAGAAAATCCCAAATTACCTTGTGAAATCCTTTTGGTACTAGATTCGATCCACACCAAGGAGGTATTGCAAATAATGAATGACATCGCCTCGGAAATTAGTCGCAACAAAGATTACCTGACAGAGCTCGATTCCATTGGTGGCGACGGCGATCATGGGGTAAATCTCGAGCGCGGATTTCTTAAAGTCCAAAGCCAGCTGCCATCGCTACGCAGCTCTTCTCCAGACATCGGGGCCGTGTTAACCACAGTAGGTGCCACACTTCTCTCCACGGTAGGTGGCGCTACCGGCTCTCTTTACGGGGCTTCCTTCATGAAAGCCGGCGCGCTCTGTCGGGGGAGGACCGAACTTAGGGCAAGAGACCTCTCCGGGATTTTCGAGGCCTTTGTTCAATCAATAGTAGATCTGGGAGGTGCAAAACCGGGAGATAAAACAATGCTTGACGTAATTCTGCCGACGTCAGAGGCGATCACCAAGTCCTCTGCAGAAAGCACTGATCTCGTCTACATTCTATCCCAGGGCGCAAAAGCAGCGAGAGAAGGTCTCGAAAGTACAAAGTCGATGGTGGCAAAGAAGGGGAGGGCAATGTACCTGGGCGAGCGCACTCTGGGACATTACGACGTCGGCGCCGCATCTATGTGTATTATGATCGAGTCCTGCGCAAAGACGTTGGCTAACTAGGAGAAAAATCCGTAACTAGACCAAGTTAGGAAAGGAGGGCGTGAGCTGCGGGGCGAGCAGCATTTGCCTCATCTCTTCATCTACTCTTAGCAACGAAAGTGAAAATCCAGCCATTTCGAGCGACGTACAGTAGTTTCCCGCCAGCGCCCTAAAAATTCTAATCTTATCGGAGCTCAGGAGTGCACACACCTTTCTCGAAACAATTTGGAGTTCCATCAGAGGAGTCCCTCCCATCCCGTTTATGAGCGCGAATACCTCCTCCTCTTTTTGCAACCCCAGGTCGTCCGTCACTCTCTGGTAGAGCATATCCGCAACCCTGTCGGCCGTCTGGATTTCCATCCGCTCCACGCCGGCTTCCCCGTGGATTCCAATTCCGATCTCCATCTCGTTTTCCCCCAGGCTGAAGATGGGCTTTCCCACTGCAGGGTTGATGCACGAGGAAAGCGCGACTCCCATCGTCCTGATATTGGAAATCGCTTGCTCTGCAAGTGTCTTCACCTCTTCCAAGCTCGCGCCAGCTTCCGCCTTCGCCCCCGCAATCTTGTGCACCAGCACCGTACCTGCCACGCCGCGCCGGTTCTCCTGAGCTTTGATCGCAACATCGTCGTTCACAACGACGTGGGACACTTCGATTCCCGACGCGGTCGCAAGCTGTTCTGCGAGTTGGAAGTTCATAATGTCGCCCGAGTAGTTCTTGATGATTAGCAACACGCCCCTCCCGCCGTCAACTGCGAAGATCGCCGTCAGAATCTGGTCGGGCGGGGGCGACGTGAACACTGCTCCCGCAACTGCCGCATCTAGCATCCCCTTTCCGACGTACCCGGCGTGCAGAGGCTCATGCCCGCTCCCGCCGCCGCTAGCCAGTCCAACCTTGCCCTTTACCGGAGAATCGGTTCTTGTTACGACTCCGGTTCCCTCGATATTTCGCAAAATCTGCGGGTAAAGAGCTGTTAATCCCTGAATCTCTTCTGTTACTACATTTTGTGGATCGTTTACAAACTTTCTCAGAAAAACTCTAACTCCCGAAAATGTAGATCTAATTAGGACGCTCTTTCCTGTTCAAATTCCGAAAAAGATCGATCGAGTATTTCCACGGAGAGGTCAGCTTCGTCCTCGCTGAGAGTAAGCGAAGGCATTATCCGGAACACGTTTCCTTTCAACCCATCGTAAGCTGTGAGCAAACCCTTCTCGTACGCAATCCTGTTTATCCGGACTATTTCCTCCAAAGCAGGTTCTTTTTTGGAGCGACTCTTCACCAGCTCGACCCCCATCAGAAGACCTTTGCCTCTCACGTCTCCAATCAGACTGTGTTTCTCCTTTAGCTCTTCCAATCCCTTCAGAAAGGACCTGCCCACGATTTCGGCACTCCTGCAAAGATTGTTTTTTTCGGTGTACTCGATAGCGGCCAGCGCAGAAGCACAACCCAGAAGATGTCCCGCTCCCGTGATTGCGAGAGAGCCTTTTGGGAGTTTCATGAGATCCGACCGCCCTATACATGCGCTCATGGGAAGACCGTTGCCTAGAGGTTTTGCGAGAAGAATCAAATCTGCCTCCACGTCAGGATGATGCTCGATCGCAAACATTTTTCCGGTTCTGCCTAGTCCGGTCTGGACCTCATCTACCACCAGAATAATGGAATGCCGATCGCAAATTTCTCGCAGTCTCTTGAAGAAACCAGTACTCGGAGCAACAACTCCACCATCCCCCTGAATTACTTCCACAAACACTGCAGCCGTGTCTTCGGGAGGAACCGTGGTCTTGAAGACGTACTCCTCAAGATAGTTAAGGGCGGTTGCTTCGCAATCCTCGCAGTTCGGACCGAAGGCGCACTGGTATGGGTAGGGATAGGGGACGTGGGTGACCCCCGGAACCAGCGGACCGAAGCCTTTGACCATCGAGCTCCCCAGGCCCTGGAGCGCAGTTGCTCCCAGCGCGCCGAGCCCGTGATTGGATCCAATGAAGCTGATGAATCGGTGCCGCCCAGTTGCAAATCGCGTGACCTTCATGGCAATGTCCGTCGCATCTGCTCCCGAAAGACCGAAGAAGCATTTCTTGTCGAAGGAGCCCGGAGTTAAATCGATCAATTTTTCCGCGAGGTCGTTTACAAGATCGTGATAGTAGTACCCGGGAATGGCGGAGTACACAAATTTGTTCGCCTGCTGGATCACCGCATCAGTAACTTCTTGATTTCCCAGGCCGATGTTCATCACCGCCGCGCCGGATACAAGATCGAGAAACACGTTTCCGTCAATATCCTCGATGAAGTTTCCACTGCCGGATTTCGGAACAAATGGAAGATATCTCCAGTTGGCCTGCATCAGGAGTTTTTCGTCTTTTTCGATTACTGCCCTAGTTTTCGGTCCAGGGAGCTCGGTAATTATTTTTGGGGAAACCAATTGTTGAATCCCACATCCCCCAAATTCCTATTAAGATTATTCGGGATCGTGCTGTCTGCTCGAATTTCTTGTCCGGGATACGATTAAAATATCAGCCGAAATTAGAGCCGTTCTAAGAAATGTCTGCAGAGAGCACTCAAAAATCCACCATCAAAAAAATTACTGTCGGCAATGTCAGCTCTTCTCCGGGAACGAAGCACTCGGGCCATCTAAAGGTTGGAGAGAAAGCTGCGTCTTCGATTGAATTACCCGTTACAATAATTCAAGGGGAGGAGCCCGGTCCGACACTTGTGGTGTTGGCCGGCGAGCACGGGTGTGAGTACTGCGGGATTTTCGCGGCAGTGCAGATCATACGAGACATCCATCCCAAAAGCATCAAGGGGACGTTAGTAGTTATCCCACTGGCGAATCCGCCCGCCTTCGAAGAGCGGTCTCTTTTTGTAAACCCGATAGACGCCGTAAACTTGTATGCGTCTTATCCAGGATCGCCGGAGGGGACCATTTCGTATGTCATGGCGCACAGGATCTTTTCAGAAGTCACGTCGATCGCAGACTATCTCATTCATCTTCATGGCGCGGACTATAACGAGTCTCTCGTACCTTTCAATTATTACGCGCACACGGGCAATTCGAAAGTAGATTCCATGTCCCGGAAGATGGCGAGCTGTTTTCCGGTGGATTATGTTTTGGAAGCTGAAAAGGCTATGGACGTTACGACGGGTTCGCCCATGGGTACTTCGTACGCTGCGACGGCGACAGGTACACTCTACGGTGAGGCCTCTGCGAAAGGGATTCCTTCCACCATGTGCGAATCGGGACGTGAGGGAAAAATCGAGGAAAATCTTGTGCAGGTACATTATTCCGGAATCATCAATACCATGAAACTCCTAGGCATGCTGCCGGGAGCGCCTGCTCTCAGAGAAAACCAGTCAAAGCTTACTTCTCCGGTTCTTGTATCCAATCACAGAGCGGGGATCTTTAATGGGAAGGCCTACACCGGCGACACAGTGAAAAAAGGACAACTGATCGGTGAGATTTTGAATTTCACAGGTGAAGTGCTGGAAGAGATTCACTCTCCGATCGATGGAATGATCGTGGATCGGATCAATTTTGCAGCCGCGGACGCTTTTCCCACGCAAAAACAGCCCTATCTCTTTTACCTAGCAAAGCTGGAACGGAGCGCGTAATGATTGTCTAACACCAACTCGGACAGAATCGACGAGATCGATCGAAAAATTCTGTCCTTGATCCAGGAAGATAGCAGGACGACGATGGCCGAAATAGCAAGAGCTGTGGGAAAGATCTCCAAGGTCGCTGTCTCCTACAGGCTGAAAAAACTGGAGGGCCGGGGGATCATCGAAAAGTACTATGCGAAGATGAACCCGGAAAAATTGAACCGGGGCTATCTTGTCATTTCAAGGGCCGTGTGCAGCTCGAAGGGAAAAAAGGAAATTGAGGTGTGCAGGCGGATATCCAGACTACCCGGCGTCCAATCCGTCTATGGAATTTTTGGGGATTAT
>JAPCJV010000047.1 GCA_027886785.1 Nitrososphaerota archaeon
CTCGAGTTCTTCGAGCGTCTCTAGTTCCGTTTCTTCAAGTTCGGCAGCTTCCTCATCCAGTGCCAGTTCATCCACTTCAAGCACGTCGTCAAGCTCCAGCACTTCAAGTTCTAGTGTAGGGACACTGACGTACGATTCCTATTTTGGGTCCAACAGTGGCGGACTTAGTCCCTTATACCTGAACAACGGACTGACCTGGAATTATTGGCTCCAGTACGCAGTCTACCAACCATTGATCACGATCAACGAAACTGCAGAATTTACGACGAACGTGAATCAGTACCTCCCTGGTCTCGCCCTAAACTGGACTGTATCCGCCGACGGAACCACATACACCTTAAACCTGCGGCAGAACGTGCACTTTTCCAATGGCGATCCGTTCAACGCGTACCAGGTCTGGGCCGAAGATTATGGCTTTTACTATCTTTCCTCGAATTCCTCGTCGTGGATGTTCGGGTACCCGGTCTTTAACATGTCAGCCGTGAAGTTTGGTGCGGCGACGCTCCAGATCCTGAACCAGAGCGGGTTGATTCAGCCCAACGCACAAGCACTTGCGATCATGCAAAATTCCTCGTGGCCGATCTATGCGCCAGGCCCCTACCAGCTTGTCTTCCACTTGAGTTCCGCTTTCATATATTTCCCGGGGACTCAGGTCGTCGCGAATGGAGAGTGCTATGATGTTCAGTTCGTCCTCCAGCACGGAGGCTTTGGAACCGCCACAAACGTCAATCCGAATTTTCAGGAAACTCCAGTCCCAGGGACGGGCCCCTACATAGTTACAAGCGCGGGTCCCGGTGAAGGTTACGTGACGATGGCACAGGATCCAAGCTACTGGGCTGCGAATTGGACAGCCGCCCAATTGAATGTTATTCCCATTTTCGATCCTGGGCATGTAAAGAACATTGTAGTGAATCTAGTTACGGACGATTTAGCCCGCTACACTGATCTTGCTTCAGGCAAGGTGCAGATGGCGGACATCCAATCGAGTGACTGGAATCTTGTAAGCACCAATCCAGGGTATACCTACTACAAGTCTCCACCGCTTTTTGGTTCCATTGTATTCCTCGGCCTCGGGGTGCTGACCTATCCTACAAACATAACCGCTGTGAGAAGAGCCATATCGCACGCGATTAACTTCTCCGATATTTCCCAGAAAGCCTACTTGGGGCAGCTGGTACCCTTCGTAGGACCGGAGTACCCGACCTACGGCCAGTTCTACAATCTGGGGAATCTTCCTCCGTATCAATACAATCTCACTCTCGCAAAGCAAATCTTGGCGAACGCGAGTATCGACACCTCCAAGTTTCCCGTTTTCACCATGACCACGCTCACCGGGTGCCAGGGGTGCATCAATTCTGCGCAGGTGATCCAATCCGACCTTGCCCAGCTCGGAATTACCATCAATATACAAGTGCAGACCCCCTCCCAATATTACACCGGGTATGGATGTGTGTGCCCTACCCTGAGACCCCAACTTTCGATGGCTCTAGGGGGAAATGGATACGCTCCTAATCTCCCGACTCCCGCCGATGCATGGCTTTCTTTTGTGAACAATGCCACCATCAACTGGGCGGATTATTCCAATCCAGTAGTGCAGAACTGCGTGAACAGCTTCACGCAATCGAATAATCTGACTCAGATTATTAATTTGTGCACCGTCGCCCAGAAGCAAATTTACAATGATGTCCCCTATGTCTGGGTGGGAGTCCTTCACCCGTGGTTGCCCGCGGGCGGTTCCATAGTGTGGAAGACCGGCGTCATAAAGGGCTTCCTTGTAGATCCTGCTTTTACCGGAGCGGCAGTCGGTCCGATACTGAATACTGTAACCTTCGGGTAGAGAAGAAAAAGAGAATTTTTCTTTTAGACTCCTCAGTCTTATTTCGCTCGTGCTCTAACTGGGAAGCGACAGCTTTTGGCTTTTCGCCACGAAGAGTTTGAGCTTATCGACTGGATTGTCCAGAATATTTCTGGGGCGAAATACGACCTCACCTCGACGGGACTGGACCCTCCTCGCCTGATGGACTTGGGAATCGAAGTAAAGTACGAACGTTTCGCAAAAGAACCGCAGCTTGCGGAATCGATTGGGCAAGCATACGGAGTGCCCTCTACGGAGGTACTCGCAACCAGCGGTTGTACTCTTGCACTGTACCTGATCTTTGCAACGCTCCTGCGACCAAACGACGAGGTGATCGTGCAGATGCCCAACTATCCTCCTCTTTACAAGGTCCCCAGAGTCCTCGGGGCAAAGGTCACGGAAGTCCGGATGGGTTTCAAGGGCGGTTTCAAGTTGGATCTCGACGCACTTGAAAAAGTGCTGTCAAAGAAAACTAGAATGCTGGTTCTTACAAATTCAAACAATCCCACGGGAGTCAGGCTGACAAAATCTGATCTGGAGGAAATTGCAAATATCACGGCTAGGACGGGAACTTTTCTTTTGGTCGATGAAACTTTCAGAGAATTTGCAGTAAATCCCGCACCTCTTGCCCGAAATCTCGGGAATCACGTACTATCGACCAACACGCTAGCGAAATATTTTGGCATGGGCGATCTCAAAGTAGGATGGATCATTGCCAAAAAGGATCTCATCCAGAAAATACAGGCGGTAAACAAATGGGTGAGCATCAACGTAGCTCCGTTGTCAGCGCGCGTCGCGAGCCAGATTTTCGAGAACAAGAAAAAGTTCGATGATCGAGCCGCATCGATAATGAATCAAAATCTTCAGATTGCAAAAGCTTTTTTCAAAAGAACCATTGATTACATTAATTGGGTGGAGCCAGATGGAGCACCGATTTGTTTTCCTAAAAGCAAGCTGCCACTCTCTTCACTTCAACTATCCAAAACCTTGATTGACAGATTTGGGATCCTAGTCTCCCCAGGAGAATTTTTCGAAAGCCCCGGACATTTTCGGCTCTCCTTTGCTGGATCGTCGGCACGGGTGGAGAAGGGCCTCGATAGTCTTGCAAAAGCATTCTCCGTACTCTCTAAGGAAAAATCGTAGTTAAGACGACTATCCTCCTGAGAATCGTGACTGAACTTCAAAGGAAAAACTATCTCTTTGTTTCGATCCTCGCTTTTTCCTTGAGATACTCTACCGCGAGGGATAAAGCGTCATGCATGTTTTTCCTCACCTCGGAGAGAGTTTCTCCCTCGGTATGCACTTGTGGAAGCTCAATGCATTCGGCGAGATATCCTCCCTCTTCAGCTCGAGTAATCACGTAGGAATATTTGCGCGCATCTACTTTCATGCAGAAGAATCAAGACCCGATTTCAGTAATAAATTATGTCTCCTAAATTTTTAGCTGGGATAAGAGTTTATTTCTTTCTCTGAAATTAGTGTCGTCCTCTTGTTATCATGATGAAAGGGATTTAAGCCCGTTGACTCTAGTATGCCCCAAATGCGGCAAGCCCGCTATGGATAGCGTAGTGCAGATCTTGCGAAATGAAATGGGAACAATGCGTTATCGGGTGTTCAGGCACCCACGTTTAAAACAAAAAACGGGGGTGAAACTGGTAAAGCGGTGCTATGTCAAGATGGAAGAGAAAGGAAGGGACGTATCCACAGCCTCTGTTTCCTTCGAATCCTTGAGGGACATCGATCGGATGAGGAGAAACTAGTCGTTAAAATGATCCGAGAAATTCAGGAAGAACGCACTAGAGAGACTATCGATTAGCAAAATAGCTGAGCGTTGACAGTAAACCCTTTACCCTGCGTTGCCAGCGGTCCATTAAGTTAGCGGGTAACCTTGTTACGGGGGCAATAGCAGAAGTTCTCCATTTTACGTCCCGCCCCTTGAATCCCTCACAATTTTTGCGGCACTCTTCCTCCCTTTTAGGGCCTGGGCCGTGAGCTCCTCAAATCGACGATCAGACATCTTGTTTGCTTTGTCAATCAACTGCTCCAGTTCCATACTGCGGGCAAATAGTTCCGGGTGCCCGTTCAAATGATCTTTCAGGATTTGCCGTATTTTTTTGCTTGGACCTAATACGAGTGATAAGAAATGGAGCTCACAATGGAAGTATATCTGATTTCGATACAAAAAGGCAAAATTTGGCTCCTATCGAAAATCGAAATATGAGTGCCATTTAGCCGTAAGGCCTGCGTTTTCCCTGAAGGAAACACGTAACTTTTACACTTCGCTTGCGTGTATAATTACGTATAATTAACCAGATCAGAGATTCGTATTCTGAATCCGGTTTTGATAATCAGTTTAGAGCTCCTGATTTTTTTCGCTCTGCTCTCCCTCGCAGCGTCTTTTGTTAATGGGGGGCTGGGGTACGGGTACTCCTCCCTGTCGGTTCCGCTTGCGATCCTTGTCATTGCAAACAAGATAATCAACCCGGTGTACGTCCTCGTTGAAGCTGCCATGAATACAACCATGCTCGCTTTTGTCGGGAAGGCAAACATCAAGGCGACCTTCAGAAGGGTACTTCCAGTCGTGTTGCCAGTCGTGCCGGGTGTGATCCTCGGCAGCTATCTGCTGAGCATCGTCGCCCCCATCTGGATTAGATTCATCGTCTATTCCGCAATCCTGCCTTTGATTTTATTGCAGGCGACGGGGTTCCGAAAGCCGATCAAGAAAGAGTCTACCGCGGGGGTTCCGCTCGGAATGGGAATCGGCTTGCTCTACTCCATCACCACTATTTCTGGTCCCCCGATTGCCATTTTCTGGAGCAACCAGGGTATGGCAAAGAATGAGTTCAAGGCTGCTGTCCTCCAAGTGAGAATTGCGGAATCATACCTCACGTGCATTTCTTACTTCGCTCTCGGTCTGTTCACACTGACCACCTTCCAGCTTTTCTCCATCACCGCGCCGCCCATTCTCCTCGGAATCCCGCTGGGAATGCTGGTCGTCAGGAAGCTCGCGGTCGAGACCTTTGGAAGGTTTACCAGGGCCTTTGATGCCGCTATAGTGGGCTTTGGATTGTCGCAAGTGCTGCTGACACTATTCAAGCAACCTGCAATCGTGGCATACTCGTTCTGGGCACTGGTCCTCGCCATTGATGGCTTTTTGTTATACAAATACTTGAGGACTCGCCCGAGAAAAGCTGCAAAAGAACCGGTACCCATACCGGTACTGGAACCGCCTCAAAAGGCCTAACACTCAAGCTTTGTTAGAGCGATCTCGCTCTAACCTCTACTCTTTTTTTGAAAACTATTATCCTGGCCTAATTGAGCGATTCAGCACTAGATCATTTTTTGATCGACGCGGAAAATTCTCGTACTTTCTGAGTCCCTCCAGATTTTACGGGATCGCCGTGCCCACTCAATAGTATCACGAAGTCAAGTGACGAAATCTTTTCAATCGAGCTCATGGCTTGTGACCAGTCCTCAGTAAACTGCTTCGGTGGACCCTGGAGCTTTCCTCCCCTCGTTATGATCGAGTCCCCGACGAACACTAGTTTCCTTTGGTTATCGTAGAGCGAGAGACTCCCGGGTGTGTGGCCTGGTGTAGTAACGACTTTGAGAGATGCTCCGATCTGATCGCCCTCTTTCAACCGGATGTCGGGTTCCATGGCTAGCGCTCGGAAAAAGATCGAGAAAAATCTGAAGAGGACGCCGGTACCGCCTCGAGGTGTAGATAGCTTTTTCCTCCTGGCAAGAAACTCGGCGTCCTGCTCGTGGATTGCTACTTTCGCACCAGTTGCCTTCTTCAGAGAAAGAGCTCCTCGGATATGGTCAATGTGCGCGTGAGTTATTACGATCGTTTTTAGATCCGATGGCTGTTTTGAAAGAGTGTTTTTCATATAATCGAGAATCTTCTTTCCACCGGCAGACGTGCCCGTATCCACGAGCGTAAGAGACCCATCGCCTTCTAGGATGAGATAGCTGTTGGCGCTTACGCCGTCTATCTGATGCACTCCGGGTGTGATTTCTACCATGATCGGATCTTCCTCTCCAGCGTGCCGTTTAATTTTCGTCCAGATCTCGTAGGACATTACAGTATCCAGACACGAAAGTACTTACTTCTCCACTGACAGGGTCGTAGGCGTGGCGCTCGGCATGCCCCAAGTCCAGTCCATACACATGGATGCTCTTGGATAGTTTGTCGGACACATTATCGATCTTATGGATTCCTTTTTCGCCTAAAGTGGTGATATGTCCTTTCTCGTTTATTCGTTCGCTTGCCAGGACGAGCTTTGCACGTTTTGGTTCAGATCCGTCATCCACGCGTCTGTAGATCGATTCTCTTTCTTCGCCGTCGTACACTCCTACAACAGCCCAGGTAAGATGGTCGTGAATCGGAGTAGTTTGACCCGAGAGCCAGGTCGCACCCATCACGGAAAATACTCGATCCTCGGGCATGTAGATCAAATTGTTTGCAAACCGATCTTTTCTCGGAGCGAAAGCTTGGTCGGGCACCGACCGGGAACTAGCAATGACTTGCATTAGGAGGGGCCTCAGTTTCCGGATGATTTCCGTGTCCTTGGAATTGCTTCTAACTATTGCTTCGGCGTCCCCGGTAAAATCTCGGATTTTATATTGAGGCAATGAAATTCAGGTCCGCCAGAATCATTACTAAGATTTCTCTTTTTCCCTGCAACCCCAGTTGCTGTTTCACTCTGCTCTCCTGATTGTTCGCACCTTGTATGGAAAGGCTACTGAGGCGTCATTCCAAACGAGAGTAAGCACACAATCAAAATACATGCCTCGAGTCTACGAAGTGCTAAGTTATCTAATCAGTTGAGAAAAGAGACCATTTCGATTTCGGCAGAAGGCGCGAGGCGCCTAGCCGTAACTAACAGCATCTCGCAAGAAGGTTGCCGGACAAGGCGACAGGCGAGGATATCCTGTCCGTGGTGTGGGACCTGGCGTACGTTCAATGGGATCCAATAAGCGTGATTGCACCGTCACACGTAATTTCGCTCTGGTCCAGACTCGGCAAATTTCGTCTGTCTGACCTAGATAGCTTGCTGTGAGACCAGAAGAAGCTCTTCGAGCACTGGACACCCATAGCTTCGATCGTGCTTACGACAGACTATCCACACTTTTATTCGCTCACCTCCCACACAATAAATTATGCGCACACTCAAGTCTCACCCATGCGTCTAAACTGATCTCTATTCTTGGTTTCTAAAAAAACTCTATATTGAACAGGAGTTTGCACAGAGTTCGTGTCAGGCACAGCCAAGTATTGCCACAAGTGCGGCTCGGAATTGCCACCGGGTGCCGTTTTTTGCGCAGTTTGCGGTACTCCTGTGTACACCCCGTCATCAGCTGGTCCCAGCCAATCTCCAACAACACCGACTAACCCTCCGCTGTCAACACCCCCACCCTACGAGGACCGAAGGACGTACCGAGAATGGCGAAGGGAGCGAAGAAGAAACGAAAAGGGGGAGAAGAACGAGAAATATGAAAAGGGCGAGAAAGGCGGCGCCGGCGGAGGAATCACAGGGCCGCTCATCGGTGGGACGATCCTCATCTGGCTAGGCATCACCTTCTATTTGCAGCAGCTCGGTCGCTTTCCGAACAACAACTGGTGGGCGCTATTTCTTGTCGGGCTGGGAATCATCCTGATCTTTCAGGGAGTACTCCTTTACTCTAGGAGCCATCATCCATTCTACGGCCCGTTTATCGGCGGCGCTGTGCTTGTTCTGATTGGTTTGTCGTCCCTTTTCGGCTCACTCGACAATCTGTGGCCGCTGCTACTCGTCATAATCGGATTTGCAGTCCTGGCTTCAGCTTTCGGTATGCGGAGACGCACTCCTTCTCCTAGGTAAGTACTCCGAAAGAAATTTTCTGAACATTGAAGGGGATCTAAATCCTCCCAGTTAGAGCGTTATACAGACGATGCTCTAAAACAACGGATGTTTTGTCTCTCCCAAATACCCTAAAGTACCCCTTCCCGACAGATTCGATCAGATCCTCTATTTCATACCTGGGGAATAGAACCGAGGAAACCATCAATCTCCCCCATTCGTTTTTACGCAACTCATTGAGTAACTTCACTCCCTCCCCGGTCCTGACCTCGAAGAGGTAAAGATCGTAGTTGGGGCAGACGTAGGGATTTTCATCCAGCTGCTGCGCAAACACACCTTCCGTTGCCGTATACATCTCCACCACCGGAGCATTTCCGAAGTAGTACTTGAGCTCGGGAGCGTATTTGGAATGAATCTTTGCTACGCTCGTGCAGAAAAGCGCATCCATCTTCCAGATCTCTTTCGGTAAGAGGTCGTATTTTTTCTTCATGAATCTCGCAAAGGAAAGTAGAACTGACGTCACTCCCATGACACATCCAACATCAAAGAGGCTCGCGCGCTCGTAGACCAGCGCAAATCTCTCCTCCCAGTCCTTTCTCCCTATACCACCGCCTAGCTCATCGATCTCTTCTTGCCTGGGCACAAGGTTAGCTGTATCTAATGAAGGGTGTAGTTTCGCGTAGGCACCAGAGCTGTAGCCGTACAGTTCGCCCTGGGGAGTTGTGAGGACCTCCGAAGGAAAATTCAGGTTGAGTACGTTTCTCTTGAGTATGTTGCTATTTTTCTTTAGGGCAAAGTTCACTATCGCTCTCGCTCCCGCGAATAGGATCTGCGAGAGGTGGGTTTCATTTGTTGGGATTACTTTTGATTGCCCGGTGGTGCCTCGCGTCATCACCCATCCGGTGACCGGCTCGGCGAAGATGCATTCGTACCCTTTTTTGCCGCTTTGAAGATCGTCAAAGTACGGTTTTAGCGAAGAGTAAGTGGAAATCGGAAACTTCGTCTGGTACTCCTTGATAGACGAGATGCCTTCCGCCGAGAATTTTTTCCCATACTCTGTTTTCGCGTACCTTTCGAGGAGATACTTTAGAGCGTCCTCCTGTGCTTTTTCTGGATTCTGAAGAGAGGAGTACCAGGGATCGACGAAGCTTCTCAGGAGTCCTGGTGAAAGCTCAAGATTGGATGACAAAACCGGGTTCTCAGCACTTTTCAGAGGGAAATTTTACTTAGAACCGAATTCAATAGGGCCACTTGTTTTCTTGGGGAACTTCGTAGTGAAGCTTATCGATCGCGGATTTTTCGTCTAGCTTTTTCATGTAGTGCCTAATTCCAAAGCGAAGCATAGCAAGCAGGATATACACTGCGTCCTCCCCCTTGGTCGTCAAGTAGTATTGAGGGCCTTCGGTGCGAATTGATTTTTTCTTC
>JAPCJV010000048.1 GCA_027886785.1 Nitrososphaerota archaeon
AGCGTGTGTGTTCAAAAAGTTGAGCAGCAGAACCGAACAGATAACCAGCGAAGTACGGCGGTTGGTCTTGACTGCGCGTAGTCTACAGGCGCAGCTAGATCAATCCATTCCGAAAAAGACTCACGAAGAAGTGATCGCGAGGATGCAGGCGACCATCGATGGGATGGCGGCAGAACTGAGGAGGACCAAGGGCCAGCTAGAAGAAACCCAGACGATCGGGCAAGGCCTGAGCATTCTGGGGAAACAAGTGGCGGCGCAAGGAGACACCCTCAAGGAAGCGGCAATGAAGATCTCAGAAGTCACTGTGCCGAATCAGGTCTACCAAAACGCGCTCACCCGAATCTCAGATCTCGAGCAGGTGCTCACCCGAAAAGATCAGGAAATCCAAAACATTCGCGATTCTTCCGTGTTGAAGGAACAATACATCCGCTCCGAAACGAGGATCTCAGAACTGGAGAATATTTTGGCGAACTCTATGCCCAAGACCGAGTTCGAGAGTCTTTCCCAGCAGATCGACACTCTCACCAAGGCAGCGCCCGTGATTACACCGGGAATGGATGACCTGGCTCATCCACAAGTCGCCCAAACCGTACAAGTCGCAGCTAACTAAGCCTCCACCCGGAGGCTTTCTCATTTTTTTTCTTATTTCTTTACTAAACTAACTCGCTTCGAGAGAGACCCATTTTCCCTTAACCCGTGTATGTTTTCTCAAACTTTGAATTCTAGATTAAAGAGATTCCACAATTCCACTTTTCCGCACGGCCGCTAGGTAACAACATAAATATTGTGGAGTTAACATCACCTTGTTTTACATTGAGTAATTTAGAGTTCAACAGAAAGAACCAAGGTATCGCCGCTGTCGCTATTGTTGTCATAATTGTTGTAATTATCGCAGCGGTCGGGGTTGGCGCTTACGTGGCTCTAAATCCTTCAAAAACAAGTACCACCGCTTCCACATCGACGACTCTCGCGCAAAGTTCAACTCCTGTAACTTCCAGCTCAGCTACGCAAGTGAGTTCTTCCTCTGTTCCTTCTTCATCTCAGGCTGCTTCGACGACCAGTAGCAGCATAGTCGTGACAACTTCATCTCCAAGTGTTCAGAGCTCAAATTCAACGACCGTGTCGACGAACACGACAACCATAGTATCTAACTCCCCGACACCCACTACATCATTCAGCACAATTAGCGGCTGCTACAACGTTACTACCACGTACACGACTACCGTTACTCTGTCAGGATACACTTCAACATACTCAGCTACGACCTTTGTCATAACCGGATCAACGGGTACTCTAACCGGAACCACCTTCACGTTTTCGGGTGGAACTTACAATTGCAGGCTCTATCCTCCAACCACGTTTTCATATAATGGTACGACTTACACAATCACAGGGACTACTTTCGTGGAGAACTATACTTACACTGCAACACAAAATGCTAGTACATATACGGAGACCATTACCGAGACCCACACAACTTCGTAACTCTAGTCTATTTTAGAGGAATGTGCCAAGGATAGTTGTTCTGAGAGTATTAGTGCGAACCAGGGCACTCATCCTGTTTTCTTTTCGATTTGAGAATGAAGCTAAATAGGAAAAGCAGCGGTATTGCCGCTGTCGCTATTGTAATAGTAGTGGTGATCATTATTGCTGTAGTAGGAGTCGGAGCTTATGTGGCTCTGGGAAGTTCCAATACAGGTAGTACCCAGTCAACCCGTATGACTCAAACTGCGAGTACGCCTCCCTCTGCTACCTCATCCACAGTGAGCAGCTCGAGTATTCCTCCACCGGTGAGCTCCACCACCTTGAGTGTTGCATCCTCCTTCACCTCCAGCTCCTCCCAGAGCTCCTCGAGTTCGACGCGATCTACTTCCAGTTCAATTCAAACAAGCGTCAGTATTAACGCGAGCTTGGGGTACTATGGGAACATCAAAGATCTCATCGGCAACTTCAGTCAGATGGAGATTCAGTATTCTTTTGGTAATGCCTCTCAAACGTCCAACGAGACGATCCAATATCACGTCGTGGGGCATCCCACGATCAATGGCTCGATGTTGACAGAAGTGAATGTTACCTTTTTCGGAATGGCGGTTGAGAGCCAGCAGGCGAGTAACCTCACGGCTCTGATCTTCTACAATGCTGCGGGGAACATTACCCTTGCTCAAGAAAATGGGCAGAACCTCACAGGCTCCATGGCCGCGTTTGCCGGATTTATCGTCTTGCCCTTCAATCTATTCCTGAATTATCAAACAGGGTTCCTGAAGAATTTCTCAGCCTACGCCAATTTCCAGAACCAAGGGACTGCAACCGAGACCTTAGGACAGTTATCGTTGCCAGTTACGAGTTATACTGCCACCCAGTTTACTTACCAGAATTTCACCGCCACTAGCGCAACGATCAAGATTGGGCATCTGCCGAACAATCTAGAAATTACGACCCTGATTTCCATTGTTGGAGCTACGGGTGCTGGGGTAAAAGGGACAGAGAATTTCGAGTACCGGCTTGTCTCCGCTACGCCGGCCTAGAGCTACAGAGATGAGAGTAAGTCTGTCCTTACTCTAACGTTAGATTCCGGGTAAAGCTGGGTTTCTAAAAATCGTTCCGCCGAAGGATCGAGATAATCCCGACGAAGGAAACCAGGATCCCACTCACAAAAAAGTACTGCCCTGGATACAACATAGCTGTTTGAGAACCGGCCTGAAGCGACATGTAGCTTCCCAGCGCAAAAAGGATTAACCCGCTCGCGCTCAGAAATAAGTTTAACATCCCGAGGGATGCCTGCGCAGTTCTGGTGTCTTCCAAGCGGGGTTCTGCACGAGTTCTTGAACGATAACTGTGCTATATACGTGCCCGGAAAACTGGATTTTTCTACATATCCTGGGATCTGATTGCCCTTCTTTCTCATTAGCTAATCTGGAAATCAGCCAACTCATAGCAGAGTGCCATATAGGAAAAGTTCCTCCCTTCGCTTGGGAGGGGGGCCTATCAATCGATGTTGATGAAATGGAAAGAATTTTTCTGAGCTAGAGTTTCGAGTCAATACTCTCAGTTTTTTCTAGCTTTTTGTCCAAGGCTTTCTGAGAGTAGAGGATGGCGGACCCCATGGCCAGGATCACTGAAACCAGAAGCAAGGGCGAAGTTCCAAGCGACAGGGCAAAAGTAGCAAGCCAGTTCCACGAGAACCCGGCAAAGTTGGTGAGGAGTACCGTCTCCAGAACGGCCGCGTAGAGAAAAGCGATCGCGGGGAATCCCACGAACACCAGGGGGTGCTTTACAGCGACGAACGTCATGAATCGCGACTCGAAATGATAGATCACAGGTGATTTGGTTTTGGAGACCTGGGGCTCGTTGACAATGCCCGAGATCGAAAACTCCCGTACCTTCAGGCCCTGCTGGTCTGCAAACTCCAATACTTCTTTTTCCACGACCACGCTTCCCGTGCCCGGAGGGGAGATCATGGTGAGGCTCTTCTTTCCATAGGCGCGTACCGGCGACTCGCGATCGACCAGTTCTCCGTTGTGCCGGGCAGCCTCGATTTCTTCCGTAGAGCATGCTGTCCCAATTGCGATATCCACATCCCCTCGGTGGACGGAATCGATCAGTCTGGACAGCTCCAGCAAGGTAATCTTGGAACTAGCAGCAACCGTGAGTAAGACCTCTGCCTGCAGTTTCTTTGCCGCGAGGAACAGCGAGGTAATCGAATCAGATTTTCCGAGCTCTCTCGGGTGCTTGACCACGCTGCACCCCAGCTTTCTCGCAATCTCGTCTGTCGCGTCAGTCGAGCCATCATCACACACGACGATTTCGGCTCCCAGTCCAGAAAGATTCACTACGATGCGCGCGATTTGGCCTTCCGCATTGTGACATGGGATTCCGATAACAAGGCTGGATCTTATTTGGGGTTTTTTTGCTTGAGTTTCTTCAGGCGCGACAGCATCCTTCGACTTTGGTTTGGAAGGATCTTCTTCCTCCGTCGGGTCTTTTCGCCAGAAGAACTTCTCCGCTTGACTTTGCGACATACGTGGACGAAGACAAAAAATACATTTTTGCGAATATCGAGTTTGTGTTACTTCCGTGGAAATTCCCCAGTAACAGAGACGATTTTGCGCTGGAGAAGCTTGGTATATCGGTTACAGCAATAGGGTGATTCTGGATCCTGAGCTACTTTTGTTCTCGCAGTTTTTCAGAAATTCTTTTTCTTAACTGCAGGACCCTCTTGATGATGACCAAACAGATCGCGGTTTCGACTACGCCGAAAACAGACCACGCGAGAAACTGATTGTACGGTAAGAGAATCACAAGTATGAATCCAGAAAGCATGGCAGAGATTGTGACCATCGCCGCGAAAGGAAGTTCATTTTGTTTCTCAGACAAAAGTAGTTCCGCCCTAAAGATCAGCTGTGCAAACGTCTAAAGTACCTTAGGTTTATGAGAATATCCAGCCGACCAATTGAGGAAACAATGGGCGTGGCGTAATAACCTGTCCTATTATTCATGACAAACAGCTGAGATCATCACCAAGAATAGGAGAAGAAAGGGATGGTTTGAGAAACGTTGAAGGAGATACTTTATTATTTTAGGCAAAAAACTTGCTTGCCAAACAATCGATAGATAACCTTGCAGAGATCATCGAGATTCAGCAACAGAGCCTTATTTTACATCATCATCATAGTTTCCCTGTTGGTCATCCTATTTGTTTCGATCTTGATCGGATTCGTAATTCTAGTAGTCGCCGTTGTTTTCTATTATCGAATAAGTAGACGCGCCCGATTGGATCCATTTCCTCCTCCCCCTGCAGACGGCACAGATTCGCCCCCAGCAAATCCTTAACACTTTTCCTCAAATCGCGCCTGCTAATTTTCATTTTTTTGGACTGAAAGAATTTCCAGGTACTGTGCTGCTCAAGAAGTTTCACGATCAAACCCACGCAACAAAGGTTGATTAGACGCATGCAAGGGTCTCCGCCGTCCGCATTTTGTTGGCTAACGAAACTCGATCTTTCCTCGCCATTTTCATCGAGTGTTCAATATTGCTCCGGTCGATGAGAGCCCTCCGACGCTGGATTTGACGCTATTCTCAGTCAACGAAACTAATTTAGGGTACGACCTCCCAATTTGCTAGTAGAACCACGAAAAGAATTGTACAGACTAACAGCATTTTTTTGCGGTATAATTGAACGAACAAATCGAAACAATTATTAGAGCATTGACTTTCACACCTACATGGAAACGCCAATGTCATCGAAGAGTAAGTGGAACTTGAAGGGAAGTTATTTTGAAACGTGCAACTGCGAGGTCGAATGTCCTTGCATATTCATGAGTGCTCCCAGTCACGGCGATTGTACGGTTCTGGCTGCGTGGCACATCGACGAAGGGAAATTCAATAACCTGAACCTGGGAGGAATGAATGTTGTTGGAGTGTTTCATTCGCCTGGCAACATGTTCACGACCAAATGGAGGGCTTCACTGTACATTGATGAAAAGGCTTCCAAAGATCAAACTCAAGCCCTCACCCAAATATTCGGTGGTAAGGAGGGAGGTGCTCCCGCAGCGCTGGCTTCTTTCGTCGGTGAAGTTGCGGGCGTCAAGAATACCAGGATCGATTATTCTGCCAGCGGGAAAAACCGCAGCGTGAGAATCCAAAAAATTGGCGAGGCGGAGATCGAAGCAATCGAAGGTCAGGGAGGGGCTGAAGTGCAGCTTCAAAATCATCCGGTTGCAGTTAGTCCTGGTCAGATAGCGACAGTTGCAAAGTCGAAAAAGTTTAGCTTTCATGATCTGGGATTTGATGTCGAGCTTTCCAACCGATCTGGGCTGTACGCCCCGTTCAAGTACGATGGAGCTTAATGAGATTTACAAAACCGCAGCGGGCTACCTGCATTCCGTCTGAATAACTTCCTTGTGGGAAGTTCCGGATATTTTAGGCGGTGTCTTTTGTCTGGTACGCGCCGCCAGTAACGGAGGAAAGGAAGTGTCCAGCCCCAAGTCGCCCGGACAATTCAAGGGAGTTGACAGCGGGTTTCCAGATAGTCTCCCGTCGCTTGCGATCCCCCAGGGGGGCCCTAGGTCTATCATATTCGTTTCAGGTATTTCTTGTAAGCTTTCAATGGAAGCCTCGCAATTTTTGTTTGATTCAAGAATGCTCCCGCCAAACGAAAGGGGAGTTCTGAAATGAGTCGGAGGGCGAAAGGCAAGCTGAATAAATTTTGGTCGCAAAACAGATAGACGAAAATAGTCAAAAAGAATCGCCCTTGGACAGGATTCGATCACGCAGCCTCCAGAGCCGAGTGAAGGTGATAAGAGCCAAGAGCATCGTCCACGGAATTCAATCCCTCAACCTACAAAATCTGGGCACGAGCACCTAGGGAATTATGGAATGTCATAACCGTATCGTGTCCGGCAAGTCTCTAAAATGAAGGTCGCCTGTCAAAACTTTAGCTTCGTTGACTCTCGCTGTGGCTAGAATAATTGCGTCGAAAAGACTGGGCTTTCTCCGTCCCGATTCCTTCGCCTTTTTGCTAAGTTCAAGGTAAGTCTTGCCACTTTCCACCGCGATTGGTTCATCAATTCGCGTGAGTTCCGAGCTCTGGGAAACCGTATTCAATCTGGCACGAATTACTTTTTCTGCGATCCCTTCTCGAATGTATTTACGAGCTATTTCTGCTAAAACAATCTCGGGAGTGAGGACAAGTTCTGCTTCTTGTATTGCGGAAAAGGCGGATTGTCCTTTTTCACTCCCTAGAAAAATTTCAATCCACGCATACGAATCAACTACTATCTTCACCACGATCATCTTCACCAAACGGTCTTATTTTTCCACGATCGGCACCAAACGCCTTTTCGATCAATTCCTTTCGGTGCTGCTTTACAAGGAGGTCGACAGTCTCATCTAGGCTTTTGATCTTGAGGCTTCGTTGGAGCGAAGATAGTTTCCTCGCCGTTTGTTTGGATACCTTGACCGTCGTTGATTCCATGATGATCCCTTAGAGGTATTCTGGTATATAAGAATACGAAAAAGATCTTAATCGGCTTTTTCATTAGAAGGTTTCTAAGCGTAATCGCAGCTCTTGAAAAGGAAAAAAAATTCGATTGACTCTCCTTACTGATGAGAATAGCGCACTTGCGAGTTTACTTTGCGTTGCGTAGACCTTCTGTTAAAGAACAGTCAAGGATCTTACATCTTGGAGGTGTTTTCCGCGTATACTATTCATATTCCAGAAATTCCTCCCCCCCACTTGCGCTCCCCCTAGGGGGCCCATATCATCTTAGTTACAAATCGTTAGCTGATCTGCAAATCGGCCAGATCCTGGAGCGATTGCGGCTTAAATAGGACTATAGCTCATTTAGTTACTACAATGTCAATGAAGTTCACCGTGAAAATCTTCAAAGGCACCAAATTCTACGTGGCTCGAGTGCCTGAGTTGGGAGTCACGACCCAAGGCAAGACAAGGCACGAAGCTGAAAAAAATTTGCGTGAAGCTCTGCAACTCCATCTCGAAGCCATGGCCGAGTACGCAATTCAGCACGGAAAGGTCGAGATAGAAAAAGCTCAACTTGTCGCTGCTTAACCGCGATGCCCAAACTACCAGTCGTCTCTGGACGAGTTCTTGTTAAGATCCTAACCAAGCACTTTGGTTTCCGAGTGGTAAGACAAAGAGGCAGTCACGTAACTCTCACAAATGACATTTCGTTCATCACGGTTCCATTGCATCCTGAGCTTGACAAAGGAACGCTGATCGCAATTCTAAACGATGCCAAGATAGAAAGACAACTGTTCATGAGGTTCGTTTGAAAAAAAATCCGCTCTATGGGATCGCTCTAAAACAATAGGGATCAACGTGGACTTTTTCCAAGACAATAAACCCTGAAAGGGCTCCCAGGATCTTTGTGAAAAACCACTTCATTTACCTGGATTCTATCGCCTGGTGGTTTGGTAGGTTTAATTCTGATATTGTTCAATAGGATAACACTAGGGGAGATCGCGTCGGGTGTTTACCTATTTCCCGAAGAGCCACGGCGATAAACCAAGAATTCAAACCGATCACTCAGAATTCCATTTGACATCTTGATAGTTTTTGAATCTAAGGCAAAATCAAGTCTCTTTCGCAAGTCCCCGATTTCTGCGTCACATGAAGCATAAATCTCAACGCACTTGTGTTATTTCATTATAAGAGTTGTTGAAATAACAGCACTATGCAAGTTAGCAATTACGTTGGAAAGTTTGCCGGAAATTCTCCGCAGATCATTTTTGGGACGATTAGGAAAAGATTCTCTTTCCTCCGAGATTCTTAAACGTGAATAGTGAACCACTTATCTATCGAGTCTCAGAGTTGAAAATGAAATCCTTTGGTAACGCACACTGAAGACGCGGAAGCTCACATCCGCGCAGTATTCGAGGACGCGGAATACTGGAGGACAAAAAGATTGGAGCCGGTGCTGTTTCAACTGATTAGAAAAGGCAAGGTCAGCCTCTACGATTTGGTGCGGGCTTCGACCGTGCGAGGACCTGCTCCTGCTCTAAAGGATCCGAATAACCAACCAAGTATGGAAGATTCAGTTGAAACTCTTGAATTAAACCTCGGTAGATACATCAACGCGATCGAAATTGCGGCGCAGGTGGCAAGAGATTTGTACTTTATTGACGAGCAGAGAAAGGACGCTGGAATTTATGATCCAGAGCTGAAGATCGCTCACAGAGAATTCAACTTCGGATCGAGCGAGGCAGATCGATTGTCTGGCGTGCAAAGGATGCTCGACGAGTATTATGAGGTCCTTCAGGCGTATCTGAACGCGCTGGTCGCGAGGGGTTTCATCACGGAAGAGAAGCTAAGAGAAATGGTGGAGGCGCCGGTTCCGCCAAAGTTTGAAAATGGAGCGAAGATTGTAGCGCTTGCTTGGACAGATCTAGTTTTCAGAGCTAAACTCTTGAAGGATGCAAAAGAGGCTATTCGTGAGCTCGGGATCGCTGTTTACAGATCGCCGAAAGTTGTTGCCCTGGAAAATACTGAGAAGGTGCACAATGTGATTGTGTGCACGCTCTGCTCTTGCTATCCATACGCTATCATGGGAAATCCTCCATGGTGGTACAAGG
>JAPCJV010000049.1 GCA_027886785.1 Nitrososphaerota archaeon
GCTCAGATTACCCGTGGTATGATTGGAATTTCATTTCCGATCTTAAAGGCGCTATTGAGAAAATGGACCTCCCTGATAATGATAAGCAGAAGATACTCGGAGAAAATGCAAAAAGGCTTCTGAAGATTTCGTAATCACAGCAAGTATTAACCGGAGATACCAAATTGAACATTACTGAATCACCGAAGGTTGCCCTGGAGGCCAAGTACGGATCTGATTTGATCGTTGACATGCTGAAAGCCTTTGATGTCGAGTACATCGCGTTTAACCCCGGTGCAACATTCCGAGGCATCCATGAATCGATCGTCGATTATGGCGGCAACACGATGCCAGAAGTAATAGATGACAGTCAAGAAGAAATAGCGGTGGCCAAGGCGCATGGATATGCCAGAGTGAAGCGCCGTCCGATGGCTGCAATCGTCCATGATTTTGTGGGGTTGCTGCATTCTACCATCGCAATCTTTTGTGCCTTTACTGACTATGCCCCAGTTCTGGTCGTCGGAGCAACGGGCCCAATGGATCTGACAAAGAGGCGGGCTGGAATCGATTGGATTCACACGGCGCTTGTCAATGGAAACGTCGTCAGGGATTATGTAAAATGGGATGATCAACCCGCGAGCATTGAGAGTATTCCTGAAACAATAATTCGAGCACACCGCGTGGCAATGCAGGAACCACAGGGACCAGTGTATGTGTGCTTTGACGCTGCGTTGCAGGAGGGCGAAATGAAGAAAAAAATTTCTCCACCTGACGTATCAAAATACCCGGCCGCGACTCCGGTGTCGCCCGACCCTGAAGCACTGGGGACTGTCGCTGATCTGCTTCTAGCTGCCGAGAACCCGATCATAATGGCAGATATGGTGGGAAGGAATCCCGCTGCTGTCTCAGATCTGATAAAGCTGGCTGAGCTTACCGGTACGCCGGTAATGGACCTTGGCACACGTTTCAATTTTCCCAATACCCATCCTTTAGATGCCACCCTTACTGACCTTCATAAGAACTCGGATCTTCTGCTGGCTCTTGACGTACCTGAACTAGAATCCAAGGTTACTGAAACAGATCAGCTCACAAGAATCGTTACGAGCTCGCTTCGAGCCGATTGTAAGATTATCAGAATGGGAGTCTCTGACCTGACGATTAGGTCTCTCATTCAAAACTACTACCGGCTCGTTCCTGCGGACATGGTGGTAACT
Source organism: Nitrososphaerota archaeon (assembly GCA_027886785.1). Next base: position 1,194 of record JAPCJV010000049.1, read on the forward strand.
GCTGACACATCAATCGCCCTACCCCAACTTGCAAAACTTTGCAACGATAAGATAACTCCTCAGATGGCTCCCAGAATCAGCGAAAGATCGGAGCGACTGAGAGAGTCACACAGCAAGACTCGTGCCAAATGGATGGAGGATGCGAAGAGGGGACGGGGAAACAAGCCGATCACGACCGCGCGGTTAGCCCTCGAGGTGTGGAAGATTATTGCGGAGGAGGATTGGGTGTTAACAAGCCTTCACACCCAAAAAACTTGGCCTCGAAAGTTGTGGGATTGGGAGCGTCCCGACTGTTACGGTGGCAGAGATTTAGGCACAGCCACAAATATCGGAATTTCGTTGGGAGTTGCGCTTGCTTACAAGAACACTAACAAAGTGGTGATAGATCTGCAACCGGACGGTGACTTGCTCTATGATGCGTCCTCCATCTGGACGGCAGCTCACCACCACATTCCGATATTGGTTGTTATGTTAAACAACAGGGGATATTGGAATGATTGGGATCACCAGCTTCGAGTGACGAAGAAAAGAAACCGTCCTTTGGACAAAGCAAACATTGGAGTAGAGATAGACAATCCGCCACCCAATTTTGCGCAGCTGGCTGAGTCCATGGGTTGTTTTGGCGTCGGTCCAATTGAAGATCCGGATAAAATTAACGAGGCATTGACGACTGCATTAAGGGCAGTCAAGCAAGAGCGCACACTTGCCATAGTGGATGTAATTACCGAACCGCACTAAATGTCAGGATCCGCATGGATGAGAAACGTTTCCGGGAAAAATTAGAATAGGAGTTCCTGGCATCCCGAACCAATCCCGTTCAAGTACCCATTGATTATTCGAGAATTCAAAGTCTGTCTCCAGCGGGACTTTTAACGTCTCGTTGCCCGTTGTCGACACGTACCACAGCGTCGCCATCACAAAAGCTCTGGTTTGAACTCCGAGTGTAAAGTTCACGTCACAGATCGTGTAGTTGAACTTCGGAGTATTTTTCGCAAACACTTCCCACACGGCCCTGAGATCCTCAGAGCAGTTGTTGGAACCCGTGGGGATGTTGCAATCATACCGGCCATCGCTGATGTTTAAGAAATTACTTCCATTGACAAACCACCACAAGGCTTCATAGGTATCAGTGTAACCAGACATTATCGCGCTCACATTCTTCTGGCCGATCGCATTCCAGTGCGCATAAGCAAGAGGTGAAATTCTTTGAAAGATGGATGAAGTATTTGTTGGGGATACAGAATTATTTTTACTATTCATGTTGTAGCCATAAAATACTACGGCAATCAAAACTATGAGTGCTGTAATTGCAAGGATCGCAGCTAATTGTGGTGATGTCCATGTAATGCCTAAATTTCTCCTCACAGATGGGTATCAGCCTCCCCTACTTTCGACTCCGTTTTTTTCGGAATAACGGATCCAGACTACTGCGAAGAGTCCATTAAGAGAAGCATTCTTTCAGGCATGAAAGGCAGTTCCCGCAGTCTTGTGCCCGTCGCATTGAACACGGCGTTTCCGATCGCCGCCGGAACGGGCACTATGGGAATCTCCCCCAGAGACTTTGGGCCAAATGGATCGGTGGACTCTACAAATTCGACTTCTATCTTAGGTATCATAATATGGTTTGGAAGTCTGTAATTCAAGAAGCTCGGATTCTGCATCGCGCCATAATTTGGATCTATCAACACCTTCTCAGAAAGAGCCATTCCCATTCCCATAACAACTGCCCCCTGAACTTGGCTCTCAGCCGTTAGGCGGTTCACAATCTGCCCCGATTCGTGGCAGGCAAGGTATCCTGTAACTTTGATTACACCTGTTTCGGAATCCACCTCCACTTCTGCAAAGTGCGCCGCGAACGAGTATCTGTGTTTACCTACCGGAAGTGAAGGCTCCGTGACTTGGCTTTCGACCAGCTCGTCAACTCCTACGTTTTCGAGAAATCTATACAGTGGAACGGGAATTTTCTCATCGTGTCTTTGGCATACAAGTCCATCTCTGACATCAAACTCGGCCTGCCCTAAATTGAAGTAGTCTGAAGCGAGAGAGATGATTTTCTCCCTTATCTTTAGGGCAGCTGCTCGAACCGCAGTCCCAGTATAGGAGGTGGTCCTGCTTCCGGACTCGCCTATTGAAAAAGGACATGTTTCAGTGTCCCCCGAGATTAATCTAACGCTTTCAAGTGGCACGCCCAAGGCATCAGCTGCAATCGCTGCCATAGTTGTCTTGGCACCCGTCCCTATGTCGACGACCCCGACATATACTTCCAAAGTTCCATTCTGCTTCAACTTGATCAAAGCTTCACCCTTGCCCACGAAGGAGTGCCAAGTAGCCATCGCGGTACCGACGCCGATCAACTTTTCAGAATGGTTACTTCTTCGCGAACTACCGGGGTTAGCCCATCTTTTCCTCCATCCAAACTTTTCAGCTCCAATTTCAAGGCACTCTTTCAGGCTATTTGACAAGAACTCTTCTGTTCCATGGAACTTTGCGATCGCGTTCTTCAACCGGAACTCGACCGGATCCACGCCGAGCTCGTTCGCAATCTCGTCCATGAAGGTCTCTGACGCAAAGCACGCCTGTGGACCTGTCGGTGCCCGCATATGAGCTGTGGTCGGAGTGTTCGTGTAAACCCCATTAACTTCGGCACTCCAAGAATCACACGAATAATAATCTTCAGCGCCGTTTAGGAACTTGCTCTGCTTGATCGCCCTTGTATATGCCCCTATGTCGCAATACCCTTTCAGATCGACGCCTAGTACTTTTGTCCCTCTTACTGCTGCACGGAGATGTTGCTTTGAGGACCACCTGCCGTGGACACCGGTGAAATCTTGTTCCCTGCTGTACTCGACTATCACGGGCCGCCTCGCCTTTCGCGCGAGCAGAGCAGCGATGATGTCATAATTCATCGAGTTGTTCTTGTTCCCAAAGCCACCCCCTTTGTACAGACAGATGACGCGAACGTTTTCAAGCTTGAGCCCCAGGTCGGCCGCGAGGCCTTCCCTGCAAGAAGAGATCCCCTGTGTTGCGGCAACTACCGTCAGTTTTTCTACATTGTCATCCCACCAGGCAAGCGAGACCCCGGGCTCAAGGGGAGCATTGTGCACTCGTGAAGTGACGTAATCCCGCTCGATTACGAGATCTGCTTTACTGAAAGATTCTGCAGAATTTCCAAACCCATAGCTCAGTGGGCCGATTACGTTTCCACTATCCCAGATTTTCGGGGAATCTGGCTTCAGAGCTTGATCGAGATCGAACACTGATGGGAGCTCATCATACACAACTTCTACAGACTCTGCACCTTGCTGAGCTGCTTTTCTTGATGTCGCGGCGACTGCTCCGATGCAATCTCCGACAAACCGAACATGATCCGTAAACACTCTTCTTGGGTGCTCCCTCTCTCCGGCGGTCCAGACAGTTTCGTCCTCCAGGCAGGTGATTATTCCGATAATACCGTTCGTTGCTTTGCTTTTGTCGATACTCCTTACGATTCCGTGGGGTATTGAACTCTGGATGATTCTCGCGTACAGCATGTCAGGAACTTTCCAATCGGCACCATAGCGCGCCCGCCCAGTTGCCCGATCTATTCCATCAATTCTTGGGTAAGAATTCGTCCGAACTTCCTGCAATACCAGAGCCATTTTTCAAAATCGCCTAAAACAGTCAACAGGAGGGGGAATGGCTTGATCCAAACGCTAGCTTTCGATCGCGTCGAGAACTTTTTCCGGTGTGAAGGGTAGTTTCCGAATTCTCTTGCCGGTCGCGTTGAAAATCGCGTTGCCTATAGCTGGTGGTGCTGGAACAATACTGGTCTCGCCCAAAGACTTGGGACCATAAGGATCTTTCAGTTCGGAAAATAGAACTTCTATCTTGGGAATGGATGTATGGTTAGGCAACCTGTAATTCAGAAAACTGGGGTTGGCGACCGAGCCGTAGTTTTGGTCGATTAAGAGATTCTCAGATAGTGCCATCCCTATCCCCATCACAATGCCACCCTGCACCTGGTTTTCCGCGGTCAAGCGATTCACAATTTCACCAGAGTCATGTGCCGCGACGTAATTTGTTACCTTTACTTCGCCGGTTTCGGAGTCGATCTCGACTTCGGCAAAGTGCGCAGCAAAGGAGAGGCGTTCGGTGTGTTCTGGTAGCTTCGGATTTGTCTGAGCCTTTTCCTCAACATAGCCTAGCCCGGAACTTGAAATTACGTCCGAAATTTTCATCGAGTTCCTTCCATTTGTGATAGTATCGTCTTCGATCCTCAGATCGGTTTTACCCAGTTTTGAGTAAGCGAGCGAAAACAATCTAGTCTTCAGTTTCATTGCTGCTTCTCTCACCGCGGTTCCAACGAGTCCAGTTGTCATGCTCCCCACCTCGGCGATTGCAAAGGGAGAGATGGAGGAATCTCCGTAGACGATCCTGACTTTCTCTACTGGAACACCAAGCACATTAGCCGCGATGATGGCCAATTGTGTTTTAGCACCAGTCCCAATATCTACGACGCCAGCGGACACCTCCAAGATTCCATCACTGGTCATCCGTGCCCAAGCTTCACCCTGCCCTAACAACGAATGCCAGCTCGCCACCGCCATTCCTACCCCCACAAGTTTCTTTTCTCGGAGTGCGGAAATCCCTCTCGGAGGAGGCCGCCACCTTCCTCGCCAATCGAAAGCCTCAGAGCCGGTTAGGGCGCACTCTTCCAGCCCGTTGGAAGTAAGATGCATGTGTCCGTGCGGTTTAACCACAAAATTCCTCAGACGAAGTTCAATTGGGTTCACTCCTATCTCATATGCGACCTCGTCGACCAATGTTTCGACCGAGAAACAGGAAGGCGGACCAGCCGGAGCGCGTACGTAGCCCGTAGCTGCGGTGTTTGTATGTACTCCGTAAACGTCAGCTTTCCATGCATCCCAAGAATAGTAAGTGTCCGGGCCATTGATGTAGGACAACCCGGGGCGAAATCGGACGTATGCCCCGATGCCGCAGTACGCCTGGAGTTCGATCGCAAGAAGTTTCATATCAGCTTTGGAAACGGCTACACGAAGGTGCTGATCGGTGGACCACCTTGCGTGAGTCCCGGCAAAATCCTGTTCTCTGCTGTACTCTAACATGACAGGCTTGCCGGCTTTTTTTGCCAGGCGCGCGCAGATGTCATCGTAATTCGACGCTCCCCCACTTCCAAAACCTCCGCCTTTGAAAAGCGTGATCGTCCTGATTTTATCCATGGGGATCCCTAGATCTGCCGAGAGAGATTGCCGCGCCATGTGGACCGTCTGGGTAGAGACTACCACGGTCAACTTGTCGTTTTCCCACCAGGCAAGAGAAACGGGTGGTTCGAGCTGCGCTCGCGAGACCCTCGGAGTCGAATAGTCCCTTTCGAGTATCAGGTCGGCGCTGTCAAAACATTCCTTGACATTCCCAAAAGTCTCCGTGATTGGGAGAGTAACATTTCCTTCGTCCCACACCTTGGGTGCTCCTTCTTTTCTCGCTTCCTCAATAGTAAAGACAGCAGGCAGCTCTTCGTATTCTACTTCGATAGCCTGGACGGCTTGCTCTGCGACTTTCCTCGACGTAGCGGCGACGGCGGCGATCGTTTCCCCCAAGAACCTCACACGGTCTGGCAAAGCTCGCCTTTCATGATCCCTGTCACCCATACGCCAGATCGTTTTGTCATCGAGGCACGTGATGATTGCCCTAACTCCAAGAATGCTCATTGCCTTTGAGGTATCGATTTTTCTCACATGTCCGTGGGCTATGGAGCTGGTCAGAACGCGCGCGTACAGCATGCCCGGAACTTTCCAGTCAGCACCGTACCTAGCCTTTCCAGAAACCCGTTCGTTGCCATCGATCCTAGAATGAGTAGTAACTAGGCGGGATCTTGCATCATGCTTGTCCTCTAGTACTTGAGCTGCCAACTTTGCTCAACACTCCATTTTCCGTGCCTGCAAAGCAGCAACTTCCGCCACCGCTTCGACGATCTTGTTGTATGCGCCGCACCTGCAAATGTTCCCGGAAAGAGCTTCCTTGATCTCTTCTTCGCTGGGTACTCGTCCGTCTAGATCGTCCAGAAAACCCTTCGAGCTGATTATCTGTCCGGAAGTACAAAACCCGCACTGGAGGGAATCGTGCACCCAGAACGCCTTCTGGATGGGCGACAACTCGTTCTTTTCTGAAAGACCTTCGATCGTTACTATTTTTTGTCCCTGGGCTTCGGCAGCCAGCATCGTGCAAGAACAGACCGCTCTCCCATTTACGAGAACTGCGCATGCGCCGCAGACGGTTTCGTCGCAGCCTTTTTTCGAACCAGTTAGATCGAGCGAATCTCTCAAAACATCCAGAAGCGAATCCCTGGTGTCGATCTCGACGGTCCTCTCGGCACCGTTCACCTCGAATTTCACCGTTAGGGAAGTGTTCATCATGCGGAACGACTCACCTCGATAGCCTTCGTGAGGGCGCGACGCACGAAAACCCGGATCATCTTCTTCTTGTATTCTGCAGAGACATCAATGTCGGCCTCGGGTTTTGACTCCTCCTCTGCGATGGCCGCTGCTTTGTCTATGTCAACGGCGCTAACTTTTCTTCCTTTCAACTTATCTTCAGCTCTTGGGAATCTTACTGCGCGATCTGCAACCCCTCCAAGGGCGATCGCCGCGCTGACACATTTTTCGTTCTCCACCCGTAATACGACGCTCACGACGATCAAAGGAAAGTCTCCATGCCCCATGGTGAGTTTCTCAAAAGCCCAGCCCGTACCCCGCGCCGGAATCGGAAAGGAAATCTTCTCCAGGATCTCACCTTTTTTCAGCGCCGTCGTAAAAGTGCCCTGAAAAAAATCCCGCGCAGGCACCAATCTTCGAGAGTTGTCTGATTTTGCGATCGTCATGATCGAATCGAGCGCGAGTGAAGTAACGCAGAGATCCCCGGATGGATCGCAATGAGATATGCTTCCTCCTATTGTACCTCTATTCCGAACGAGCGGATGCCCGATCCTGCTTTCTGTCTCTGCCAACAGCGGGACAGTTTTTTTTACAACGTTGGAGCCTGCGACTTCCGCATGGGTCGTCAGCGCACCCACGTTCAACGAGTTTGTGTCTTTGTTTATTTCTATGAAGGATAGATTGGGAATTCTCTTTAAGTCAACGAGATGAGTTACTTCAGTCAAGTTAAGTTTCATTATCGGAAGAAGACTTTGACCCCCTGCAAGGGCCTTGGCATCCTCGTGTTGTTCCAGTAACTTGCAAGCTTCCTGCAAGGACTGAGGAGCCGAATATTCAAATGGTTTCAGGATCATTTTCGATTCTCCCAATCTCCTATGGGTAATTAAATTCACATTGGAGACTGCGCTCATGGGTCAGCTGCAGAAAACTATTCAGTCATTTCTTGAGATGCACGTTCTTTTCTAAATACAACCAGAAGAAAAGGCACGGCGAGGAATGTGATCAGTCCTAACACTAGCATTGATAACTGAATCCCTTGATTGAACAAAAGCAGGAGAGGGGGAGCTAGATTGGTAAGCGTCCCCAGATAGATCGTGGAAATCTCCGATGAAGGAATGTACGTCGCCGAAACGGAAGTCACTATGGCAATGCTGATTGCAAATCCAATGTACACCATCATGAACGTTATACCGCTTGCTACCCCCCTCAATTCAGGCTTTGAGGTCCTGAGGATAATGGTCAACAGTGGTGCCCATATGAGACCTTGTCCTAGCCCCACGACGGCGAGCAATAGAGAAATGAAACCTGCCGGCGGATGGAGCGTTGCAAAATATCCCAGACCAATGATCCCAAGGCCCTGGATCGCCACGCCCACAATCGAAAGTAACACAGGTGTCTTTAACCTAGGAAATAATTTTCCCACAAACGGACTTA